>NZ_CACVSS010000024.1:0-26884 GCF_902756765.1 uncultured Succinivibrio sp.
TATCTACGTAATATGCATTCTTTTCAATTACTGTTGAAAAGTCTTCAATACCTGTTAAAAACAAAACATCTTTCTTCATAAACGCCTCTTTACTGTTTCAATATAAGATTTTAGCACAGGAAGGAGATAGAAAAATAACGGTATCATACGCAAAAAATGTTCTGAGTAATTTTTACAGTTATGACTTCACATAATTTACATTAGGTTGCCTTGGTGTTTTGTAAACACTATAAATTTTCATTGTTACTAAGAGTCATTTAAAAAATTTAACATAATATAAATTATGCGAAGTTGTAATAGTAAGATTACTATGGTTTTTCATATATACAGTTACAGACTTAAATGTTCTTTCTTATGTTAAAATGTTCTCTCTATTTGTAATATAAGTTAGAAAATCCATGTTCGAATTAAGACAGTATTTACTGCTGTTTATTACAGCAACCATCTGGGGTTCAGGTTTTGTGGCTCAGAAACTGGGAATGTCGTATATATCTCCATTTGCATTCACTTTTTTTAGAACCTTACTTGGAGCGCTATTCTTAATTCCGGTTATTCTTTTTATCCGCAGTTACAATCAGAAGCACAAATATAAGCAAAGAACCGTCAATAAAAGATATCTGGTTATAGGATCGATATGCTGTGGATTCTTTCTGATTCTATCTGAATCTCTTCAGCAGTTTGGTCTGGTTACTGCAGATGTAAACAAAGCCTCATTCATAACCTCCTTATACATGATTTTTGTACCGATTCTTGGTATTTTCCTTGGCCATAAAATTACATTCAAAGTCATTCTGGCTGTGATTATTTCCTGTATTGGTCTATATTTATTCTGCATAAAGGATGAAATTGCCTTTGAACAAGGTGATCTGCTGGTATTTCTATGTGCAATTGGATTTGCATGCCATATTCTGGTGATAGCTTATTTTATAAATCATGTAGACGGAGTAATTCTTTCCTGTGGACAGTTTTTCTGTGCTTCCTTTTTAGGTTTTGTAATGATGTGTTTTACAGGCTTTCCTATAGCAGAAAACCTTATAAAATGCATTCCTGCCCTGCTCTACGCTGGAATCATGTCAAACGGTGTTGCCTACACTCTACAGATCGTAGCCCAGAAAGGCATAAATCCAACAGTTGCCTCTTTAATTCTTTCCCTTGAATCAGTCATGGGTGCGGTATTTGGCATTCTGTTCTTAAATGAAGTGATGACGGAACGTGAATTATTAGGAGCAGCTCTAATGTTTCTAGCGATTATCATCACTCAACTTAAATTTACTGTATTAAGAAAGAAAACTGTCTAATATACCTGACAAAAATGCCTTTTTTTGTGATAATTAAAGACGCAAAAACTATAATTTACAAAAACCTATTGCCTAATTATGGATATTTCTTGCCATATTCTCTTCAAAATAATTAATTAATCACTTATTTTATTCATTTTTTTGATATATTTCTTTTAAAATACAATGTGTTAATATATAATCGTACCACGCAGTATTAGAATATTGCTATGTTGTATTTTTCTAATATAATAGCGTATCCTTTGTTTTGTACTATTATTCAAATAAGGCGCCTTTTTGCTCTAAAAATGCTTAATTTTAGCAGTTTATAAAGAGACCAATCTCATAATTGTCTAAATTAAGGTATGCGAGTTATAAAAGATTACTATGTCAAAAAATAACATTGATACTACAGTAGATGATATTTTCTCTGATGCATTTATCAGTGATAGTTTTCAGTCTGATATCGATTTTAATAATTTAGATGAAATTGTTTATAATTCATCTAGTTCGTTTGATATAAGTGAAATAGCGGATATCCTTCTGGATAGTATCGATGAGTATGTCTTTATAACTGATACCACTACCAAGAATATTGTCTATATAAATAAGACCTTATGTGAAGCGCTTGGAATCAATAATTCATTTGTAGGAACCTGCTATGAGCTGCTTTGCGGAAAAGATTCCCCTTGTGTTGACTGCAAAAGCAATTATGTAACTGATGACAGTACATTTATAATCAATCACATAAATTCAAAGCTGCATAAGAATCTAGTAGTAAAATCCCGTAATCTTGAGCTTTACAATCGAACTTATACAATTAATGTAGCAATGCCGCATGAAGATCAGGCAGACAAGATAGTCTTCAGAGATTTAAATAATCTAAATCTCAACGATATTCTTGGACCTTATATAAAAATATACGCAAACAATATCAGCACTCCTGAAGTTCAGCTTTATAAATTCATTGAATATCTGGGAATTGAACTAAACGCAGAGAACTGTACCCTGTTTGAGCATATTGATTTATCAAAAACCGAAGGTTATTCATATCAAGAGATAGACCCAACATTGAATCTGTTAAGGACTCTTATCTGGGTAAACGAAGATCTGAACGTTACAGATGATTATGTGCTGATTCCAAATGATATAGCAAACAAAGCCTACGAAGATCGTATATATAAAGAATACACAGATGGTGACGCTACATATATATCAATTCCTATAGAAAGTGACCTAAACCTTCTGGGCGTAGTTTTTATAAAAAATCCTAATAAAAACTTTCTTAAGATTTTAGAACCTGCGATTAAAACAATTCAGAAACTTCTATCAGGATCTATCGAGCTGAAGAAGATGTATATTGAATTATCCAATGTTTCAAGTATAGATACACTTACAGGATTGAAGAACCGTAAGCAGATGCTTGTGGATATCAATAATCTGTCCCTCCAGAACCGAATTGGCGTTATTTTCCTGAATGTTAATGCTTTAAAAGAGATAAATACAGAACGAGGAACCAAGTTCGGAGATGAGATACTGATAAAAACAGCATCACTTCTAAAGCAGTTAATGCCAGATAATAAAAATATCTACCGTATAGGTGGAGATGAATTTATTGCTATTCATACTGCAATAGATGAAGCAGAATTCTGCGTACTTTCAGATATGCTAAAAGCCTTTATGATTTCAGAGAAAGGCTTCTCAGTTTCAGTTGGAACCAATTGGGAAAAAAGCGGTATTCTGATTCAGAAAGCCATTAATCTGGCAGAATCAGATATGTACACTGAAAAGAAAAGCTACTACAGAAACAATCACAATTCCAGCCGTTACAGAAAGCAGAACGATTCAATATTAAAGCTAATGGAACCAGATAAGATTAAGTCTTATATTGAGCAGAACTGCTTTAAAATATTGTATCAGCCTAAATTCAAAATTCAGAAAGATACTGCTGAAATTGCAGGAGCAGAGGCTCTGGTCAGACTGGTAATCAACAACACTGTTATTCCTCCTGATGATTTTATTCCAGCATTAGAATCAGCACACTACACCTATCTGATAGATTATTTCGTGTTTGAAACTATCTGCAAAAGAATGCGAGATCGTCTTGATCAGAACGAGAAAGTACTGCCTGTTTCATGTAATTTCTCCAGACACACTATTATCAGAACTGACTTTAAAGATACTTTAAAATCGATTCTTAACAAATACAAAATAGGTTACGATCTGATTCCTTTAGAGGTTTCAGAACACACCAATACAACCAGATACAAAGATCTGATTGAAGTAACCAACAAGCTTGCAGAAGAAGGCTTTAATATTTCTATTGACGACTTCGGAACTGCTCATGCAAATATTTATTCTCTTGCAGATCTTTCTGTCAACGAAGTCAAGTTTGATAAGAAACTCATAGACAATCTTGCTTCAGAGAACAATTCTAAGATAACAACTATTCTTGGTGTACTTATTACCATGTGTAAGAAACTTGGTATCAAGACTATAGCGGAAGGTGTAGAGAATAAGGCTCAGAGCGAGATTCTTAAGTCTTTAGGCTGTGATGAAATTCAGGGCTACTATTTCAGTAAGCCAATTAAGGATGAAGATTATTACGGCAAATTCTAAGTAACGCCTATACTTGCAGGCGTTACAGAAAAACTAAGGCTGAGGATTTAATACCTTAAGACGGGCACTTCCCCCTTTCTTCGATAGAACCTGGTACAGTTCATCCACTATAGGAGATAGCTCATTATCAAGGCCGTATGGGTAATTTAGAATCAGCATGCCTGAACCGCACATACCGAAAACTTCCTCCTGAGGCTCAACACAGAGTTCAACCTGCAGCATAGGGATATTGAGTCGCCTTAAATCCTGAGTCAGATTCTTAGAATGATCTCGAAGCTTTCCTAAAACAGGATACCAGATTGCAAATATTCCGGTATTCCATTTTGCATGGCCGTTTTTTACAGCTTTAACAAGATCAATATACTCATTCTTCTCTTCATAAGCTGGATCAATTACAACCATACCTCTGCGAGGTGTTGGAGGTAAAAGCGCATTTAAAGCCTCAAGCCCTTCCCTGTTCTGTATATTACAGCGTCTGTCTCTTTTAAAGTTATTTCTAAGATTCTCAAATTCATTTGGGTGTAAATCAATGAAGGTAAATTTATCTGTATCTCTGCCAAGTTTAGCTTCAAACATTGGAGATCCAGGGTAGAAATTGCCCTCTTCCTGATTTACTGACTCATAAACTTCAAAAAACTCAGGTACAAGTTCATGAAGATTCTTATTATCCTTGATTTTGCTAATGCCGCTTTTATACTCCTGATTCTTCTGTGCTATAAAACCATCAAGCTTATATAGACCAGAACCGGAATGAGTATCAATTACAATGTATGGCTTGTCCTTTCTGTTTAATGCCCTCATCAAGAGACATATAACCATATGCTTTAGAATATCAGCGTGATTACCAGAATGAAAACCGTGTTTATAACTGAGCATAAATCATTTATTCCTTAAAAAATTTGTTGGTAGTTTAACACGAATCGGCGAGATTTAGTCTAAAATTAAGAATGAAACCATAAGAGGAGAATTGACCTTGAAAAGATTAGTCACCGCACTGACAGCACTACTGAGCAGCTTCTGCTGTTCAGCCTTTGTTATTGATTACGATGCAATAAGTGACAACGACAACGTTGAGTACTATGGAGCAAATCCTCTTAATTACTCAACGAATGGAAGCTCAAGCGATGACAGTGTTAATCGAATCGTTGTCCCCCATGACAGACAAAAAGGAATCGCTACCAATGAGGACAATCAAGGCGGAGGCCTTAAACTTGAGGGTGTAAACAAATCAGATCTGGAAAATCTATACTACGGCAACGAACTATACAATAAGACCAAATAGAAACTAGAATCTTCTCTGGTTAATAGCTTCTTCAAGACCTGCAACCCACATCACTGCTGTTTCGTATGCCATAAGAATATCGTGTCTTGTCATAAAACCTGAGGCCATAATTCCATCAACAAATTCAAGATCCAGAGATTCCATTGAAACAGCGATTTTGTAAATTGTCTCGTATTCAGGAATATCATGCATAATCTTCTTGATCCTACTGTCAATCTGCTCAATCAGCATATCAACCTTTGATGTTGTAAAGGCGTACATATGTGAAATCAGAGAGCCGATTCCAAGAGAGAATCCCCATGAAACATCAATGCTTCCAGCGTGATAAAAAGTCAGTTCTTCAATGAATTTTGCTCTTAACAGAAGCTGGCGCAAAGGTTCGAACAGAATATACTTGCCTTTGTTTTTATCAACGTCAGGACGATAAAACTCTTCGAGGATCATGAGAATCATAATGTAGACAAGCTTATTTAAGACTTCTACATCCATTTCATATAAGAAACTCTCAAAATCAGAACCAAGTAGATACTCGTTTTCTCTACCCTGTTCTAGATAATGCAGAATGATAGACATATAGCTTTTTATATCATTGCGAGTAGAGATAAAGCTGACAAACATCTTATATTCAGGCTTTTCTTCCAAAAGCTGTTCTATAACACGAAGACAGATTTCAAAGGAATTACGGTTCACCCTGTAGAAATATGGATTGAAACTTTGTTGAAGAACATCTTTAGGGAAAGCAGGACAGCAGACATAATCAGCCCCCGACTCAAAGGCAATGGAGGCTTTGTTAACATTATCGCAGCGATCACAGATAATCTTAATCCAAGGCGCCTTTTTCAGAATGTTTCTTGCCAGAATGAACTGCTCTTCAATATCCTGAGTCATGTCAATAACAGCATAGGAAATTGAACGAATCTCTTTAAACCAGTTAGTGTAAACAATAGTATATACATCTGCTGCTATAGTCATGCTCTCTTTTTTTAAAAGATTTAGCTGATGCAGAAAGGAAATTGCAGAATCCTGCCGGTCCTGAAGATGCAGGATAAATCTTGTTGCAGGAAGAGCTCTGGCGTATTTAGATAAATCTGGACACAGAGGAAATTCTGTCATACAGATTCCGTTTCTCTGTGTAAAAAGCTCGCTATGCCTTCTTGTATAAAAACCAACAGAAATATGCCTTACATGTTTTTTCTCAATCATGTCAGGTCTAAAACTGCTCTCACCTGCAGTATATCTGAACACATAACATAGCAGATTTGCTTTTCTATCAAAAACAGGAGTTCTCGTAAGAATATTGCAGCGATCTTGTGAGCGCACAAATTTTGGTGATTTTGAACGCAACTGTTCTGGAGTTAACGATGAACTAGCATTTGTTAAGCTATTTGGATTTATATAAGCCATTTATATCCATCATACCAAAATTCAAATCTTAATAGTGATTTGGAAGAACCTGTATTTAGAGTTTAGATAATTATTAAATTATTTTCTTAAATACAGATCTGAAATTTATTATTATCTGAAAACAATTATATTGTAAATCATACTAATAGTCTTTAGCAATTTTGTAATAGACCATGATATATGATTTGCAGAGCACATCATACAAAAAGAACCTCTTTTAGATTCACGACAGCATATTCAGGCACTTTAAATGCTATATTTTCTTTGATATGAGTAATTGATCATTTCCATTGAATGAAAAGCTTTTGGAAATTTATTCGTCTATATGAGTGAAAAATAAACAGAATAAACAGACCTAGAAAAAAAATTTTAGACTAGACTGGATCGGAATTTCTTTTCTGTGAAGCTGCAGATACCTTATCAAGCTTTGTTGAAAGCTCCCCTATTGCATAGCGCTTGTTTCTGTTAATTCTTGCTGAAGCCATCTGATAAAACTTGTCATCATCAACGGAATAGATTGCAGCATTTTTTCTATCAATGAAAACTCTTGCTATCTGATCTTTATAGTAATGGTGATTGATTCCGCGTTTTACGGCTCCAGTAAAGAATCTTGGTTTAAGACTTCCGCATTCCTTATACAAAACAGCAGAACTTCTAGGTTTAATAAGCTTACCAGAAGATGAGGATTTAACATCAAAAAGAACAATTGCGTAGGCTTCAACAGTAATAGGAGCAGAATCCATACGCAGTTTCTTTCTAATTCTGTTAAATCTTATAACTCTGTAAATGTACAGCAGCTGATAGAAGGCAACCAGAATAGATAAGGTATAGAAATGATCATGGAAAACTGCAATATTTCCACTTGAATAGCAGTAGACCAGTACGCCCAAAAGAAGCCAGAATACGTAAAAAGATAAACCGAATCCTTTTTTTACAACTGTATCTACCACATTTACGTCAAACCTTACACCTGCTCTTTGCAAGTACGATTGCAGATAAACATTTGGTGGAAGGTTTTTCAACGTAATCTCCTGTTTTTTAGCGGTCTTTTACTTCAAACCAGAACTGTTTCTCAAGACTGATAAACAGAGACTCTACTGGTGCATTGCTCTTCTGTGTAGCTAAGCTTACCACGAAAATAACAAGTGATGAAATAATAAATCCAGGAACAAGTGAATATAAATCAAAGAATTGCCCCATTTCCCAAATAATAACAGTTGCAGCGCCAGCAATCATACCGCAGATAGCACCTGCAAGTGACATTTTCTTCCAGAATACAGAGATTAGAACTGCAGGACCGAAAGAAGCACCAAAACCAGCCCAAGCATATGAAACAAGTTTTAGAATACCGGAATTAGGATCAAGTGCAATAACATAGGCAACAGCTGCTACCAGAAGAAGCATACCTCTTCCAACCCAGATAAGTTCTCCCTGAGATGCATGCGGACGGATAAGTCTGCAGTAGAAATCAGCAGTCAGTGTAGTTGATGAAACCAGAAGCTGACATGATAAGGTTGACATAACCGCAGCAAGAATAGCAGATAAAAGAATACCGGCGATCCATGGAGAAAACAGACACTGAGTAACAATAATAAAGATCTGTTCTGGATTATTTACGGTAATCTCAGGATGTTTTGCGGCAAATGCAACACCGTAGTAACCAACCATAACCGCACCGGTAAGGCAGAAAATCATCCAGCTGATACTGATTCTGCGAGCTCCGCCCATACCGCGAACAGAGGCTGCTGCCATAAAACGAACCAGAATATGAGGCTGTCCCATATAGCCAAGTCCCCAGCCGGCAAGAGAAATCATACCGATAACGGTTGTCCCCTTCAGCATGTTAGCCATATCAGGACCTTTCATGGCAACAAGTTCATTAGCCTGCTGAAGAGAACCAACATCATAGATGATGATAATCGGAGTAATGATCAGAGCAAAGATCATCAGCGTAGCCTGAACAGCATCAGTCCAGCTAACGGCCAGAAAACCACCGATACATACATAGAGAATGGTTGATACAGCGCCAATCAGCAGAGCATTGTGATAATCAAGGCCGAAAGTCTGTTCAAAAAGTCTGGCACCTGAAACCATTCCGGAGGCACAGTAAACAACAAAGAAGATCAGAATAATAAATGCTGAAACAATTGATGTTATACGCAGTCTGTCTTTAAATCTGGCTGCGAAATAATCAGGAAGAGTAAGAGCATCAGATGCATTCTGAGTAAAAGAACGAAGTCTTGCTGCCACAAACTTCCAGTTACACCACTGACCTATAGTAAGACCGATAGCGATCCAGGCCTGTGACAAGCCGGCGACATATAAGGCACCAGGAAGTCCCATTAAAAGCCAGCCGGACATATCGGAAGCACCTGCAGACAAACCAGTAATAAC
Source organism: uncultured Succinivibrio sp. (assembly GCF_902756765.1). NCBI lineage: Bacteria > Pseudomonadati > Pseudomonadota > Gammaproteobacteria > Aeromonadales > Succinivibrionaceae > Succinivibrio > uncultured Succinivibrio sp. Next base: position 8,977 of record NZ_CACVSS010000024.1, read on the forward strand.
TTTACCTAAACTTCTGCCGCCAAGAACATAATCATTCAATGATGAGGTAGCGCGTGCAGCATAAATGCCAATAACAATCATGGCAAAAATATAAACGATGAATGTTGTTGTAGTTGTAAACATGTTTTGCTCAAATTATTTTTGTTTAAAGATGGGCGTATTTTAGCAGAAACACGCAGATTTATAAAGAAAAAACCATGTGCGACAAAGAGGTGCACATGGTTATATATCAGCGGAATTTTATGCTAGTCAAGAGCCTTAAGAATTGACTTGAAACCATCGTTTAAGAGAGGGAATACGAAGCCGTTCTTAGCATTGAGATCTGATGACTCAATATGGAAAGTGGTTGCACCGCGTTCACGCTTCCACTGGCTTACAGATAGCTTTCTGAAGTACTTAAGAACAAAGCCCTTCAGCTCTTCTCTGGTAAACTGAGTAAATTCGTTTTCAATGGTATCAAGAATCATCTTTGGCATCAGCAGGTTGTTCTGATGTAGAACATGAATTCTATCCAGAATAACATATGGCATCAGATCACGCTCGTCTGTCTGATTTCCACCAGGACGCAACTCTGCAGTAGGAGCCTGAACACAGACCTTCATCATCTGAGGGCACTCCAGTTTCAATCCCTTGTCATTTACCATCAGACCGTCTTTTGCAATATGCTCATTGATCTTCAGTACTCTACTCTTAGAAATATCACCAATTGGAGCGACACCGCCTGCGGTATCACCATCCATAGTGCAATAACCGACGGCATCCTCTGAAGCATTGCATGTTGTAATCAGAAGCTTATTGTATCTGTTGGCAATCATCCAGATACCAGGAGCACGAGAACGGGCCTGAATGTTCTGAAGAGCAAGATCATCATGCTCCCAGGTCATAGGAGTATCAGATATTGAATTTACAATAGAGGTGTAGTCATCAACAAGTTTCGCAATTGACCATTCATGGTGGTCAGCACCAAGGTCTGAGGATACCCCGGCAGCAGCTTCACGGGTAATACTTCCTGATACGATAGATCCCTGATATACAGTTGTTAACAGATCAGGCATAACCTTCTTTTTAATATAGGACTGCAGATCTTCACTTCCTGTATATTTAGGAAGCTTAAAACCACACTGCTCTAGAAGACGACTGTATTCTTCAAAACCAAGTTCTTCAATTGCGGCAAGCTGACCATAGCATACACATGTAGCACATAAAGCTGAATCAGCACCTCCAGACATTGATAAGGCAAAACCGTGAGAATAGGTCTTAAGCATCCAGTCAAAGAGGCCTAGTCCTACAGCACGAACAATGGTGTCATACTGAGATAATCGAGGTGTAATGCCATTTTTGACGGTAAAAAGATCTTCACGCTTGAATGACAGCAGATTTGAGCGGGCAACGCATTCACCTTTGTCTGCAATCATGCAAAGAGAGTCAAATACATCAGAACCGCTTTCACAGCCGGAAAGATTAGTTAAAAGAACAGGACACTTTAATGACAGACTCAGAGCCTTAACTTTAAGCTCTCTCTTATCTGCTGAATCAAGTTCAAAACGGGCAGCTTCAGGAATAATGAGAAGCTCGATATCCTGAATATAATTAAGATCACCCTCGTTAAAGAGAATACCAACGATTCCCTCAGATGTTTCTATGCAGTTGCACACACCATAGTGGTTTGTGCCAATGTTGAACATACACTCATCAGAGTATGGAGTTGAGAAGTTTCTTACTCTTGAATCCTTTGCATTATAAAAAGAATGGGCAGCAGAAATACCCAGAATAGCCCCTTTGCAAACCATGGCATAACAGTCAAAAACCTTTCCGGTAGTATCAGCAAGAGGAAGACCTACACCTACGGTTATTCCTTCAGGGAGCTCATATTTAAGTTTTAAAAGACAGTTAACAGCCCCCTTTAGAAGCTCCTGATGCTCAAACATGTCTCCACAGCCATAGCCGGTAATACACAACTCAGGAAAAGCTAAAAGCTTAATGCCTTCTTTTTGTGCTTTTTCCGCAAGATCAAGAATTTTTTTTGTATTTATGTCTAAATCTAGTGGCGTTGTATTTACACGTGCAGCGCCAAAGCAAGTATAATTAAACATTACGGTATCCTCTATACGTTTATTGAGTGTAAAAATAACACATTTTTTAAGTTGTGGAGCATACTCGTCAAAAATGACGCATAAAAAAATAATATTGGGCAAAAACCGTGATAAACAAACAATTCATTATTTCCAGAGGTAACTGTCATCATCTAGGTGCCACCATAGAGAAGAATGGAGTTAATTTTGCTTTCTGGAGTCCTTACGCACAAGAAGTAGATCTGCTTTTATTTGACAATGTTAACGATGATTCACCTTATGTAGTCCACCTTTCAAGCAGAGTATTCAAATCAACCTATTACTGGCATGTTTTTGTACATGGAATCGGTGCAGGCCAGATTTATGCTTACCGAGTCACGAAAGCTGTAGATGATTCAGACTCAGTTGCCATTGGCAAAGTTTTGATTGATCCGTACGCAAAAAGAATTCTGTTTCCAGATCAGTACGATCGTTTCGCCATTGGAGATGAAAAGAGAATCTTCAGAAATTCACTGAAGTGTGCAGTTGTAGATATTGATGATTATGACTGGGGTATTGATTCTTATCCTAACCACTCACTAGAAAACACCATTATCTATGAGATGCATGTAAAAGGCTTCACTGCTGACAAATCTTCAGGTCTTCCTGATAACATCAAAGGAACCTACAGAGGTCTTATAGAAAAAATCCCTTATCTGGTGGAACTTGGTATTACCACCGTTGAGCTGATGCCTATATATCAGTTTGATGAAAACGATGCCCGACCAGGCATGAAGAACTACTGGGGTTACTCCCCTATGGGCTTCTTTGCTCCTCATGACTGTTTCAGCTCCGATAAATCCATCATGGGACCATTAAATGAGTTCCGAGATATGGTTAAGGCACTCCACAAAAACGGTATAGAAGTTATTTTGGACGTTGTCTACAATCATACCTCAGAGGGTGATGACAACGGACCTACCTACAGTTTTAAGGGGTTAGACAAGAACGGTTACTATATTGTCAAAGACGGCTATCACCAGAACTACTCCGGCTGTGGAAATTCTCTTAACGCCAATCGTCCGATTGTAAGACGAATGATTATCGAATCGCTGGAATTCTGGCATCAGAAGATGCATGTTGACGGATTCAGATTTGATCTTGCATCAATTCTTACCCGCGATAAAAACGGCATGCCAATGAATGACAATACTACCCTGCTGACTATTGATGCTGATTACCAGCTAGCAGAAGCAAAGCTTATTGCAGAGCCTTGGGATGCGGGTGGATTATATCAGTTAGGAGCAATATCCGGCAGTAAATGGAGAGAATGGAACGGACAGTTCAGAGATGATGTTCGCTCCTTTATGAGAGGCGACTGTGGAAAGGTTAAGAACTTTATTCTTCGCCTGCTTGGCTCTCCTGATATTTACAATGAGCATGAGGTTGATCCACAGAAATCCATTAATTTTGTAACCTGTCATGATGGATTCACTCTCTATGATCTGGTCTGTTATTCAGAGAAACATAATTTTGATAACGGTGAAAACAATAACGACGGCAATAATGCGAATTATTCTGCAAATTATGGCATTGAAGGTCCATCTGATGACAAGACTCTGAAGAAACTTAGACTTCGTCAGGCTAAAAACTTCATGGCTATTACCATGCTGTCCTACGGCACACCAATGATCTGCATGGGAGATGAGGTTTTACGTTCTCAGAAAGGCAACAACAACGCCTACTGTCAGGATAATGAACTGAGCTACCTAAAATGGGAATATAACGAAGATCAGAAGAATATGCTGAGTTATACCCAGAGGATCATTGAATTAAGACGTCAGGGACAGTTATCCCCTCATGGCAACGACAACTATAACAACAAGCTGGATAATGCACTGAAGAATGCTAAGATTCAGTGGCATGGCACCAAGCCTTTCCAGCCAGACTGGTCTGATATGTCTCATTCTGTTGGTTTTCTTTTCCGCCACAAGACTGCAGATGTCTATGCCTATGTATATGTAAATGCCTTCTGGGAGGATTTAACAATCGAATTACCTTCTGTACCTGGACATCTGCATAGAAACTGGTATCAGTATCTGAACACAGCACTTCAGAGCGGCAAGGAAGTTTCTAACTTCTATATGAGTCGACGTTACAGAGCTGGTGACAAGATAAAAGTAAAGAATCACAGTATTCTGATGCTGATCTGCCCTGCTACCTAAATTTTTTCTCAAGGCCTAGTTTTGATATTAGGCCTTTGTCTTTTTCTTTTCTTTGATTGCTGGATAATGAGTTTTATCCTCATTTATTTTTTTAGAATACAATCTAAAACAAATAATAATAAATCTAAAATTAAGATTAAACTCTACACTTACTATATATTCCGCAAAAACTTTGGAATAGACTCCAAATTTATACTATAATTAAAATAAATTTAGAATTAAATACAAAAAAAGGTACACTTATGCGTCTAATCCCAAGAAAAAATTATCTTGATTTTCTGAAACGACATAAAGATAAACAAATTATAAAAGTTGTATCAGGAATCAGACGCTGCGGCAAATCCACTCTTTTTCATTTATTTAAAGAAGAACTCCTTAAAGAAGGAGTAAATAGAGAAAATATTATATCCATCAATTTTGAAGATCTTGATTATGAAGCTCTTCAAGATTATAGAACTCTATATAAATATGTAATAGAACGTATGCAAAATGATGGAATGAACTATATCTTTCTCGATGAAATCCAGCATGTTACTGAATTTGAAAAAGCAGTAGACAGTCTTTTCATAAAAGATAATGCAGATGTATATATTACAGGCTCTAATGCTTATTTTATGTCGGGCGAACTTGCTACTGTCCTGTCAGGGCGATATGTTGAATTAAAAATGCTGCCCCTGTCATTTAAGGAATTCTGTGAATCCAGCAATTTATCTCATAATCATTCTCTTTCCGAAATATACGAAAAATATCTAACAGATAGTTCCTTTCCATACACAATGCAGATATCAGGGAAACAACCGGATATAAAAGAATATCTTGAAGGAATCTATAACTCTGTAATTCTAAAAGATGTTGTTGGAAGACTGAGAATTTCAGATGTTAAGATGCTTCAGAGCCTGATTAAGTACGTGTTTGCTAACGTAGGAAGCCTAATGTCTATAAATAAGATATCCAACTCTATGACTAGTTTTGGACGAAAAATAGATAACAAAACGGTGGAACGTTATTTAACAGGACTCTTAGACAGTTTGCTGATTTATCAGGCAGATCGTTTTGATGTTAAGGGGAAGGAACTTCTAAAATTAAACTCAAAATATTATGTAGCAGATGCGGCATTAAGATATTTAATTGTTGGCAGAAAAGGTCAGGATACAGGACATATTCTTGAGAATGTAATATACCTTGAACTTATACGTCGAGGTTATGAAGTTTATGTAGGAGCTCTAAAAAACGGTGAAATAGACTTTATTGCAAAAAATTCTGAAGGAATATGCTACTTTCAGGTTTCAGAATCAACAATGGACGAATCTGTTCTCAAAAGAGAGCTTCAGCCATTGAAAAGTGTTAATGATAATTACCCTAAGTATCTCTTAACTCTTGATGAGATTAATTCTGAAGCTGATTATGATGGAATTCGTAAGATTAATGCCTTGAAATGGCTGCTAGAAGATACAATTTAAAAAAAGAAGCACCGTATACAAAAGAGCATACGGTGCCAGACTTTAATCTCGCTTTTCTGCTTTGAGGATCTTGCAGGCAATCTGAATTGATTCATATGAAGGAGGCTCAACATCCTTGAGCTTATAATCAATTCCCAGACTCTCATATTTATGAACACCTAGAGAATGGTATGGAAGAACCTCAACTTTCATTACATTAGGAAGATGATCGATAATCTTTCGTAAATTCTTAAGCTGCTCTTCACTATCGGTAATACCAGGCAGCAGAACATGTCTGATCCAGACATCTTTATTAAGTTCATTTAAATGCTTGGCGCAGGCAAAGATATTTTCATTGCCTATTCCGGTTAGCTTTTTATGTTCAATAGTATTGCTGTGTTTAAGATCGAGTAGAACCAGATCTGTGTATTTCATCAGCTCATCGAAAATCTCGATATATTCAGGAGAATTTCTGTAAGGACCAGCAGAGGTATCAAGACAGGTGTTTACCCCTTCAGCCTTTAACTTTTTAAATAATTCAGTAACAAAAGCAATCTGAGATAAGGCTTCACCGCCACTAACGGTTACACCGCCATCCTTGCCCCAGTAACTTCTGTAACGTAATGCTTTTGCAACAACACTGTCAACATCCATGCAGTCTCCAACCTTCATTTTCCAGGTATCTGGATTGTGGCAGTACAGGCATCTTAACGGACAGCCCTGCATAAAAACTACAAATCTAACTCCGGGGCCATCAACAGAACCGAATGTTTCAAAAGAATGGATATAGCCTTGAACCATGAGTAGAACTCCAAGAGTAGAAAATCAGTATTTAGGAAAACAGAGGGCGCCCTAAGGCGCCCCTTTATAACTTCAGTTAAGCAAGAATTACATAGCCTTATGGCAGGTTCTTGAAATAACGTCCATCTGCTGCTCACGGGTTAAGTCGATGAACTTAACAGCGTAGCCTGAAACACGGATGGTGAAGTTTGCATACTCAGGCTTCTCTGGGTGCTCCATAGCATCAAGAAGCTTCTCAGTACCGAATACGTTAACATTTAAGTGATGTGCACCCTTAGAGAAGTAACCATCCAAAACGTTAACCAGGTTATTTACACGCTCATCCTCATTGTGACCTAAAGCATCAGGAGCAATAGTCTGAGTGTTTGAAATACCGTCTAATGCATACTCGTATGGAAGTTTAGCAACTGAGTTTAGAGATGCTAGAAGACCTGACTTCTCTGCACCGTATGATGGGTTTGCTCCAGGAGCTAAAGGCTCGCCAGCTTTACGTCCATCAGGTAGAGCACCGGTAGCCTTACCATAAACAACGTTTGAAGTAATGGTTAGGATAGAGGTTGTAGGCTCTGAATCACGATAGGTGTGGTGCTTCTTTAACTTGGTTAGGAAGTTCTTTAATAACCATACTGCGATCTCGTCAGCACGATCATCATCGTTACCATAACGTGGGAAGTCACCTTCGATCTCGAAATCAATAGAGATGCCATCAGCATCACGTACAGGCTTAACCTTAGCGTACTTTATTGCAGATAAAGAATCAACAACGTGAGAGAAACCAGCAATACCGGTAGCAAAAGTACGACGAACATCAGTATCGATTAAAGCCATCTCAGCTGCTTCGTAGTAGTACTTGTCGTGCATGTACTGAATCAGGTTCAGAACATTTACATACAGGCTTGCTAACCACTCTAGAACGATGTCGTAGTTTGCCATAACCTCATCATAGTCTAAGTACTCTGAAGTGATCTTAGGTAACTTAGGACCAACCTGCATACGGGTCTTAACATCGATACCGCCGTTCATTGCGTATAGAAGAGCCTTTGCAAGGTTTGCACGAGCACCGAAGAACTGCATTTCCTTACCAGTCTGAGTTGCAGATACGCAGCAGCAGATTGAGTAATCATCGCCCCACTCAACACGCATTACGTCATCATTCTCGTACTGGATTGATGAAGTATCTACAGAGATCTTAGCAGCATACTTGCGGAAGTTCTCTGGAAGCTTGCTGGTGTATAGAACAGTCAGGTTAGGCTCTGGTGATGGGCCCATGTTTTCTAAGGTGTGTAGGAAACGGTAGTCTGACTTGGTAACCATGTGACGGCCGTCCATACCAAAACCTGCAACCTCAAGAGTAGCCCATACAGGGTCACCTGAGAACAGCTGCTGGTATGAAGGAATACGAGCAAACTTAACCATACGTAGCTTCATTACTAAGTGGTCAATCAGCTCCTGAGCCTCAGTCTCGGTCAGCTTGCCTTCCTGAATATCACGATTGATGTAAATATCTAAGAAGGTTGAGATACGACCGATTGACATAGCAGCACCATTCTGAGTCTTGATAGCAGCTAGGTAACCGAAGTATAACCACTGAACAGCTTCACGTGCGTTTGAAGCTGGCTGTGAAATGTCAAAGCCATAGGTCTGAGCCATAACCTTCATAGCCTTTAAAGCTTTGATCTGATCAGCTAACTCTTCACGCTGACGGATTACGTCGTCAACCATGATGCCGCAGCCGCAGTTCTTTAAATCAGCCTGCTTCTGCTCGATCAGGAAGTCAATACCGTAAAGAGCTACACGACGGTAGTCACCAACGATACGGCCACGACCGTAGGTATCTGGAAGACCGGTTAAGATCTTGTTCTTACGAGCAAGACGCATCTCTGGAGTATATGCATCATATACAGCCTGGTTGTGGGTCTTGTGATACTCGTTGAAAATCTGATCGAATTTTGGATTTGGAGTATAACCGTTAGTGGTACATGCTTCCTGAGCCATCTTGATACCACCATAAGGCATGAAAGCACGCTTTAATGGCTTATCGGTCTGTAAACCAACAACTTTCTCTAAATCCTTGCTGTTCTCTGAGATGTAGCCAGGACCATAAGCGGTAATACCTGATACAATCTCGGTTTCCATATCAAGAACACCACCCTGAGCACGCTCCTGGTGCTGTAACTTCTGTAGATCGCCCCATAGCTTATTGGTTGCTTCGGTTGGACCAGCTAAGAATGATGAATCACCATCATATGGTGTGTAGTTGTTCTGAATAAAATCTCTTACGTTAACATCAGAGATCCAGTGGGTTCCTTTGAAACCACGCCATTGCTCTTTCATGATTACTCCTAAATATATTTAATGAGATCTGTTTCTTGCAGATCCCTATCTCTATTCAAGCAGTGAGCATTATATATTCATGATTTCAAAATTCAAACATTCAGTTAGACATGATTTAATGTGAAAGATGTCTCAAAACAGGTTTGAAAGGCTTAATTACAGGGATTATAAGGAAATTTATTTTTTTTAATTTTTAAACTGAGTTTATTAACTCACTATAAACTTATTAAATGGGAAAAATAGAAAAAATTACAATGTGGTTTATTAAGTGCGAAAGCACAGCTGACTGAATTCAGACAAATGTTTTAGGTAAAAATATCCTTAAAAAGGCTGATTCAGACAGTACTGTGCCGCAAATTAGATTATTTTGTTAGTTTTTCGGCAATAACACCATTCTCATAAAGATCAAGAAGATCTTTTAGCTCTCGTACTCTTTCCTTAAGCTCTGCTCCCCAGTCAGTATCAGCAACAAGTTTTCTTGGCTTATATTCTTCAACTGACAGCTCTTCAATATCCTCAATATCACGAAGTGAATCAATGGCATCACGCTTGTTTGTAAAAGGAGTATGAGCTTTTAAATGAAGGCAGTGAGAATTATAAATAAGAGTGTAACCTGCAATACCGGTCTTATCCTGATATGCTCTGCAGAATCCACCGTCAATAACTAGGAGTTTGCCTCTAGCTCTGATAGGTGACTCCCCTTTTTTTGCCATAATTGGAGTATGTCCATTGATAATATGGCCCTTTTTAGGATTTAGACCGAATTCCTTTAAAATCATCTCACAGGTCTGAACCTTGTGATAATACTCATAATAAGGATTTCTTGGTTCGTCCTGAACAGATTCTTCTGTTATCAGAAGTTTCTCAAAGATTTTCATACGTCTGCCGGATAATGGGGATAACGGAGCTGTCCACATATACCAGAAGAAATCCAGGTGGTCATCATCTCTATTAAGATAGCCTTCACGAATCTTGGTCTGACAGAAATTCATATAATCTCTGCCACTTAGATACTGATTATTACATTTAATCTTTAAAAACTGACCGTTCTCATCTAATGGAACGCATCCATGATAAAGAAGATTACCGTTGTAGCATTTATACATATCACCTTTTGTAAACAGGAACTGTATATGTTCTCTAAGACGAACTGAACTGGTAAAGGAAGAAATCAGGTCTTCCATTAGTTCCTGTTCACCGTCTGACAACTGATATGGAGCATTCTCATTGACAGTTGGCATATCTGTAAAATTGAGATGATATGTATTTCCATCCGCAAGCTTGAGAGTACCACTCTTAAGATCAATATGATCAAAAAGCTTCAGCTCCTGAAGATTGTATTCAGGATGTCTGTCAACTATAGCACCAACCAGCTTCATTCCTAATACCGACAAGGCTTTCTGCAGAGCAGGATAACCAGGTTCATCCTTATAAGTGCTAGTGCTAAAGAGCACCAGTTTTCGCAATGAGATGCCATAGCCGTTTTCAAGCATCTTATAGTTGTTGTAGCGAAGATTGTTTAACAGAACATTGACAATGCACATTCCACTGCCACAGGCTGCTCCCATCCAGAGAACATCATGATTACCCCACTGCAGATCCAGATGATGATAGGATGATAGAACATCCATGCATTTGTCAGGACTAGGACCTCTGTCAAAGATATCACCTAAAACATGAAGCTTGGCCACAGCAAGAGTCTTGATTAGCTCACAAACATCCCTAATAAACAGTTCAGAACTACCAGTTTCAACAATAGACTGAAGGATCCTTTCATGATATAGCTTTTGAATATGATCTTCATCAGACTTCGAGTGCATCATCTCGTCAATGATGTAGGAAAAATTGGTTTTGATAATGGAACGAACCTTTTCTCGGCTGTATTTTGAGGAGAAAAAGTTACACATTGAAATCAGATTAACTATAGTCTTCTTAATGTACTCATCCGTAAAACGGTTTTCCTGTTTCAGTTTTTTCATTACCGTACTTGGGTAATAGATAAGAGTACAAAGTTCGTCTTTTTCCTTAAGGGTACAGTTATCCAGAACAATCTTAACCTTATCCTTAATTACACCAGAAGCATTGTTTATGATGTGCCGAAAGGCGTCATATTCACCGTGAATATCGGAGATAAAATGCTCTGTTCCTTTTGGAAGACTCAGCTCTGAGGTCAAATTAATAAGCTTTGAGTAAACTGCACAGCGGTTGGGATACTGAGTTGATAATAGTCTCAGCAGTCTTAAATGCTGGGCTGTGTATTTTTTAGTAGCAGTCATTTTTTATGTTTGTTAATTGTTTTTAGTTGTTATATATACGTTTTAATCAGAATACTTATAATGAGCAGCTCTGTAGTAAATCGCCTCACAGTCCTTTCTGTATAAAAGAACGAACTGTCCCTCGGTTTTATTTAAATCATCAACACCAAGCATATTCAGCAGATGAGGAATATCCTCCTCTTTTGCTCCTATTTCCTCAAAGGAAAGAGGCATACCTATAGAATGCAGAAAATGTCTGAAGGCTCTGATGCCTTCTCTTGCAGTTGAAGCAGGATCATCAAAGTCCATGGATACCCCGAATACTCTTACGGCAAACTGAGCAAACCTCATAACATCATGCTTATAAACATAATCCATCCAGGCAGGAAAAATCACTGCTAGTCCTGCTCCATGGGCAACATCATATAAGGCAGAAAGCTGATGCTCTATATGATGACTGGCCCAGTCCTGTACCCTGTCAACACCACAGATATTGTTATGTGCCAGTGAGCCTGCCCACATGATATTTGCACGGGCATCGTAGTTTGAAGGATCATCAATAGCCACAGGAGCGTTTTCAATAATAGCCTTTAACAGCGCCTCACACATATAATCTGTTACGGTTACACCTTTTGAATTAGTAAAGTAACGTTCCAGAATATGAGCGATCATGTCAGTTATACCGCAGGCTGTCTGATATCTGCTTACAGAGAAGGTAAGTTCAGGATCCAGGATAGCAAACAGAGGTCGGTTCAAAGGTGAACCGCATCCATTCTTGACCACTTTACCGTCAATTTCCTTTTCAATTACAGTGGATAATGAACTCTCAGAACCTGCTGCAGGAATAGTCAGTACACAGCCGGTCTTAAGAGCTGTTTTGGGTTTTCTTTTCTTAGTAAAAAAATCAAAAAAATCTCCATCATCAGGAATCCCCAGAGCAATTGCCTTAGCTGTATCAATTACACTTCCACCGCCTACAGCTAAAATGAAGTCGATCTGCTTTTCTCTGCCAAGTTCAATTCCTTTATAAACCAGATCTGCTCTTGGATTTGGGAGGACACCGCCTAATAAAGAATAATCAATTGAATTTGATTTTAGCTGTTCCTCAACAGAATCAAGTAAACCGGATTTTTTAGCATGTTCACTACCATAAACCACCAATACATTCTTATAACCGTAGCTTTTGATGGTATCACCGCATTTTGAACTGGTACCCTGGCCGAAAATGTATTTTGTTGGGACAACAAATTCAAAGTTTTCCATGATTATTCCTTATGAGAGTTCAAAAAAAATTTTCTTACATATTATCATGTTATAATTAGCTAAAATCTTAAAAAAAATTCAATATGCAACCATAATCAGCATTTTTTTCTTAAATTTTGCCTAAAATATAGCTAACAGCATTCTGAATATTTTTCAATACCCGCAATTTGTTATACAATGCACCATATTTTTTAGTTTCAATATCAACTATATGAGGATGACTATGAAGGTTGGATCAATTTGCCTTTTAACTGCCGCCCTGATTTGTGCTTCAAACAGTGCAATGGCTGAAAAAAGCGACAAGGTAAACATCTGGAACTGGAGTTATAACATTGGAGAAAACACTGTAGCAGATTTTGAAAAAGACACTGGCCTTAAAACCAGCTATGTTGAGTATGATTCAAATGAGCTTCAGGAAACCAGACTATTAGCAGGAAATACAGGATTTGATGCTGCTATTGTTGTAAGTTATAACGTACCTCGTATGGCTAAGGCCGGTGCTCTGATGAAAATCGATCACTCAAAGATCCCTAACTGGGTAAAGCAGAACAAGGCCCGTCTTGAAAAACTTGCCACCATCGATCCAAATAATGACTACGCCTACCCTTATATCGAGATTTCCATCGGTATCGGCTATAATAAGCAGAAGGTTGCCGAGGTAATGGGTAAGGACTTCAAATTTGAATCATGGAATGATCTTTTCAATCCAGAGAATTCAGCTAAGCTGAAGAAATGTGGTATTGCCATTATTGATTCTCCAATCGAAGTTATCTCTGCTGTACAGCATTACCTGAACAAACCTCCTCGTTCAGAGAAAGCAGAAGATTACGAGGAGGCAAGAAAGATTCTTACTTCTCTTGCAAGCAATACCTCATACTTCCAGTCTAACCGTTATGTAACCGATATTGCATCAGGCGAAATCTGCGTTGCCATCGGTTATTCCGGAGACTTCGTTCAGGCAAATCACCTGGCACAGCATGGCAAAAACAAGTATGATGTTGACTATGTTGTACCAAAAGAGGGGTCTATCATGTGGTTTGACAGCTGGACTGTACCACGTGGAGCAAAGAATGTAGACAATGCTATGACCTGGTTTAACTGGCTTTTAGATCCAAAGAATGCCTCTACTCTTTCAGATGAGATTGGTTATATCATGCCAGTTGATGAGGCTATGCAGAATCTTTCAGAGGAACTAAAGGCAAATCCAAGCATTATGCTTTCTGAAGAAAAACTGAAGACCATGTACTTTATGCAGGAAACTTCCCAGAAGACCTCTAAGATTGTAAGTAATGTCTGGAACACCATGAAGATGGATTCAGAAAAGAATCGTGGTCAGGACAACGCTAACGGTTGGGATTAACTATATTATCGGAATTATCGATCTTTAAATAAAAACACGTTCATGGTCTGGACGTGTTTTTTCTTTTTAATCAATATGTTTTCACCAATATACAAAAAAGAGATAAAAACACAGTTAAGACTGTTTCTGCCATTTCTTATTGCTCAGTTATCATCAACTGCAATGAGTACTGTTGACACTATCATGGCAGGACTTGCAGGAACAATTGATCTGTCAGGAGTTGCTATTGCCAGTTCCTTCTACTGGCCTGCCTATATGTTTCTTGCAGGTATTGCCTATGGTGTTGCGCCAACTATTTCTCACCTTCTGGCAACCAAAAATATGCGTTTTATGCAGCAAAGTCTTTTCAATGCAATGCTGGTGATTAGTGTATTCGGTTTTATTACTGCGGGTATTCTGAGTCTGTCGCACCTGATATTCAGGTTCGTTCCTTCTGATCCTATGATGATTAGTGTAGCAACAAAATATCTGTATTTTGTAGCCATAGCCTTACCTGCAACTGCAGTTTACAACGGTTATATTGCTTATGCTGAAGGTCTTTCCATCACAAGACCAGCCTTATATCTAGGACTGATGCAGCTGATTCTGGATATTCCATTTAACTATATATTTATTTTCGGAAAATTCGGCATGCCAGCTTTGGGAGGAGCCGGATGCGGCCTTACCACTGGACTAATCAATATCCTTACCTGTATCTGTCTTGTGATTTATATCAGAAGATCAAGAGCTATAGCAAAATATCGAGTTAAAGAAAATGTAAGGATCATTGATAAGGAAATTATCAGACAGTTTTTAAAACTTGCAATGCCGCTTGGCATCTCAAGGACAGTTGAAATTGCAGGATTTTCTCTTGCAGCTGTAATCTTAAGCCCTTTTGGTCCTACGATAGTAGCCTCTCATTCCATTACACTTAATGTCTCAAGTCTTATCTACATGATCCCTTTATGTCTGGGACTTACAGCAACAATCAGAACATCTTCGGCAATGGGAGTCAAAAGCTGGGACAAGACAATCATTGTCTGCAAAGTGGTAATGGGGCTGAACTTTTTTTGTCTGATATTTTATCTGTCAGCAATTATGCTGCTAAAAGAGAACATTGCAGCTTTATATTCAAATGATCCTATTGTGCTTGAAATTACGTCTTTCCTTATGATTCTGAACTGTATATATATGCTACCGGATTCTATTCAGTGTGTCTTAGGTGGTGTTCTACAGGGCTTAAAAGACTCAAAAAGCATTCTTATCAATACAGTACTATCATTCTGGGGTATTGGTCTGCCATTAGGATACGTGCTAGCCTGGGGAGTTTTTTGTGAGAAACTCGAAGCTTCTGGTATCTGGATTGGCTTTATCTGTGCGCTTACATTTTCGGCGATCTTCTTCAGTTCAAGGACCTATTACATATTAAGATACAGAAAAGCGCCAAAACTTCTGCTGTTAAACTATGAACTGGATGCTAAAAAAGCAAACACTATGAAATAAAAAAAAGATGGGGACCCAAGAAAAAAATTCAAGTCCCCATTTCAATATACCCAAACCTTTTATTTATCAGATAGCTTCGTCATTCTCCTCGCCAGTACGTATTCTGATTACTCTGCATACATCTGAGATAAAAATCTTGCCGTCACCAATTTTTCCGGTATAGGCTGATTTAATGATTGTATCCACACATTCATCAAGCTGTTCGTCAGTAGTTACAATCTCCAGTTTGCATTTAGGCAGGAAGTCCACTACGTATTCAGCACCACGGTATAGTTCAGTGTGACCTTTCTGTCTACCAAAGCCTTTTGCCTCTGAAACAGTGATACCTGATATGCCAATCTTTGCAAGATTTTCACGAACATCATCGAGCTTGAATGGCTTTATAATTGCAACAATTCTTTTCATTTTAAAAATCCCCTATTAAAGATTGTATCCACGCTCACCATGTGAGGCCAAATCAAGACCTTCAGACTCTTCATCAGAGGATACTCTCAGACCAACCAGCTTCTTGGCAATATAGAATGCGATAACTGAAGCTACAAATGACCAGACAACTGAAACAATGATTGAACCAATCTGACCGTAGGTCTGACCAAGGATAGAGTTCCATTCCCCCTTGAAACCGGTACCACCAAGCTCAGGAGAACAGAACACTCCTGTCAGAATGCCACCGCAGATTGCTCCTAAACCATGAATACCGAATACATCAAGAGAGTCATCAATCTTTAAAAGTCTCTTAAATCCATGTACACCCCACAGGCAGATAACACCGCAGGCTATACCGATTACAATCGCACCGGCTGGACTTACGAAAGCACAGGCAGGAGTAATACCAACAAGACCTGCAATCACACCTGATGCTGTACCTAAGGTTGATGGCTTCTTGAAGATGATCCACTCAGCACACATCCAGGTTAAGGCTGCAGCTGCAGGACAGAGAACAGTATTAATGAAAGCTAAAGCACTGATACCATCTGCACATAACTCTGATCCTGCGTTAAAGCCTAACCAGCCGATCCACAGCAGACAGGCTCCGATATAGGTAAAACCTAAGTTATGAGGAGTCATAATCACCTTGCCCAAATCATTTCTCTTACCCAGCATAAAAGCTCCGGTAATACCACATACAGCAGCATTGATATGAACAACGGTACCTCCAGCAAAGTCATAAGACATGAAATAGGAGTCGATGAAACCGCCACCCCAGACCTGATGGGCTAAAGGAGCATATGAGAGAACAATCCAGATTGACAAGGCAATCAGTACAGCAGAAAACTTAACTCGTTCTACAGTAGCACCGATAACGAGACAGGATGAAATAGCACAGAAGGCTGCCTGAAAGATTACAAAGGTAAGCTCTGAAATTGATCCAGACAGGGAATTGTAATCAACGCCAGCTAAAAGAGCCTTTGACATATCACCAAAAAAGCTTCCTAAAGCACCTTCAGTTCCACCAAAGGCTATGGTATAGCCAACAACAAACCAAAGCAGAATGGCCACACAGAAAACAGCCAGAGTCTGTTCAATAGTAGACAGAACATTTTTAGCTCTGGTTAATCCAGAATAGAAAAGGCCTATTCCAGGAATGGACATCAGAAGAACCAGCATGGCAGACATCAGAATAAAACCGTTGTCAGCCTGACTTAATGAATCTTCAGCTAAAACACTTTGTGATAATAAATACAGTGGTAACGCTGTACCTATCTTCAATGATCTTTTCATAATTTACCTCACTAGTTTTTTTCTCTATGAAATTACGATACAAGAAAAATTTTTTTAGATAAATTTGAAAAATCAGTTTGCACCAAAATCTACATACAAGAATAATCAATGCACCATTTTAACACCTATAAATAGAAAATTTGCACCATTAAAAATAGTATCAATTGAGGATTATCTACAAGAAAACAGCTTGAATTACAGGATATTATTTTCGAAGAAAGAAAAATTGAAAGAAATAATCTGACAAATAAATTAAACAAAAAAGGGCGTTTTCTCTTAAGATAAGAAAAGCACAACAACACTTAAGAAGGAAACGCCCATGTCTTGTATTGTATCTGATTTTTTTATCTAAAAACTTCTTTCCTGGCTTCAAGATTACAAATATTTCTTTTTCTGAAGTGTCTGACAGGGATATTACTATCCAGTTAGAACCTAAAGAACCTCCAGTCTGTCCTCATTGCGGAAGTCATAACGTAGTTGTACATGAATACAGGAAGAGAGTCATTAAAGATGAAAAGCTGCTTGGCTGCTTCGTTACTCTAGTAATCACCTACCGTACCATCAGATGCAATTACTGCGACTGCAAATACGCCACGGAAGACATACCTTTCCTGTCAGATTCCTTCAGAGTTACAAAGAGAGCAGAAGAGTCTGTTATAGAGGATTTGGAGATGGCAGGCTCAATTAAGGATACCTCCACAAGGACAGGATTATCATGGGATGTATGCAAGAACATTCATAAGAGATATCTACAGAGTACCATTTCATTCTCTCTAGGCAGTTCTGAGTATTTAGCCATTGACGAGTTTTCAATCAAGAAAGGACACAAGTACGGTACGGTTGTCGCAGACATAGTAACAAAACGAGTTCTCTGGGTTGGTGAGGGTAAGTCAAATACAGAGGTCAGCAGGTTCTTTGAACTTTGTGGAAAGATAGGCTGTCAGCAGATTAAGGCGGTAGCGATGGATCAGAATGC
>NZ_CACVSS010000025.1:0-27128 GCF_902756765.1 uncultured Succinivibrio sp.
GAATAGTCATCGTCAAAGTCGCAGTGATAAAGCCAGCCATAAGCTTCTTCATACATGGCTGGTGAGCCAAAACCACGAATAAGCATATCTGCCCAATTCAATCTTGCAGTCTTTGAGCCTAATGCAGCCGCAGTGTGCATATACTGCTCTGACATATTAAGACTCATTCCCATACCTGTACCGCGCTCATAGAATACAGACATCTGCATCATAGCAGGAGCATAACCGTCATCTGCAGAGTGTCGGATGTAGCCTAAACCTAATTCCTTATCCTCTCTAACACAGATTCCAGCCAACAGCATCTGTCCCCAGGCATACATGAATACAGGACTTTTAACAATACGGGCACGATCTTCAATATCGGCAGTGAACTGACATCTGTCCTGATCTCTTACCACTGCTGCAAGTCGACTGTTTTCAATAATGGAATTCATTTTATCAGGAGTATACATTTCTGTATTGGCATTAGGAGCTGCATTGGAAAGACCGCTAAAATCGATGTTTGCCAGAGTATCTCGTGCCACCATAGCTCTAGTGGAAGTCACAACCTCATACTTGGCAGCGGCAGTATCTCCTGAATAGGAATAGAGAGCTAAGCCAAGGGCCAGTGCAATAGCACTAAACTTAGTGTATTTAACCATCAGTTCCTCCCTAGCTTAACTTTATTTTTTTAATTATAGAACATATACACAAAGGCAAACTCTCAGATCACTCTGAAAACCTGCGCAACTCTTGTCCCATATTTATTTACGGCAGAATTCAAAAAAAATTTAGAATAAAAAAGGCGATACTTTATTTTTTTAAGTATCGCCCTTATAAATCTGTCTTTAATGATTACAGATTACTTGTTCTCTGATAACCACTTCTGAGCAAAATCAACGCCCTTCTTGATGTTGGTTGCTAACTGAGGAGCTGCCGCGTCAATTAACTGCTGCTCGAACTCTGAAACGGTACCGTAGTCGATAACCTCATCCCAGCCGTTCTTGCCGAAGCGAACTGCCTGAGCGAAGAATGGAGCAACCTTTGAGCCGCCTTCAACGTATGCGTACTCGTTTACACCAGGCTCACCCATTAAGCCCTTAACAACCTTAAGAGCAAAACGTGCACCGGCAGTTGCCATTGATAGAGTTGCAGAACCTGCACCAGCCTTAGCCTCAACAACCTCGGTACCAGCATTCTGGATACGCTCGGTTAGAGGCTTGATACGGTCAGCCTTGATCTGCTCGTGACCGATAACCTTTGATAACAGAGGGATGATGGTGGTGCCTGAGTGACCGCCGATTACTGGAACAAGGATTCTCTGGTTAGAGATACCTAGCTCAGCTGCTAAGAAGGTCTCTGAACGGATAACGTCTAGAACAGAAACACCGAACAGACGGTGCTTGTCGTATACACCCTCAGCCTTTAGAACTTCAGCTGCTAGAGGTACAGTTGAGTTAACTGGGTTGGTGATGATGCAGATGCATGCCTTTGGACATACACGAGCACAGTTGCGAACTAGGTTTGCAATGATACCTGCGTTGATGTTGAACAGATCATCACGGGTCATGCCTGGCTTACGTGCAACACCTGCTGGAATTACAACAACGTCAGCGCCTTCTAGAGCCTTTGGAAGATCGTCGCCAGTGTAACCCTGAACCTCAACGTCTGTTGGGATGTGGCTTAGATCAACTGCAACACCAGGGGTAAATGGTGCAACGTCAAATAAACCTAGCTTTGAACCAGCTGGTAATGAATTCTTTAAAATCATTGATAAAGGCTGGCCAATACCGCCTGCTGCACCTAAAACTGCAACTTTCATGTGTTACTCCTAACAAAATGAAAAAAGTAGAACCTACGTCTACATCATAAATAAAAATTTTTGTGTATTCGGTGATTATACCAAACACAGAATAGTCTTTGTTTAATCTGCACAGTATACAACGTGATTATGTGATATTAATAGAAAAATGCAGAGATATAGAGCATACCTCTGCATTTTGTATAATATGTTGTACTAAAAACTACAGATTATTCGCCCTTGGAGAAATCCAACAGAGAATATATTGAATCTTCCTTTCCTTCAAGGCATCTGGTGTTTTCAAAATACTCTTCAACAGAAGGCAGTCTTCCAAGTTTTGCAGTTACAGAAGCAAGCTCTGCACTTCCGAGGAACACGTTTGCACCATTACCGAGTCTGTTAGGGAAATTTCTGGTTGAGGTAGAAATCACAGTAGCGTTATCAGCGACACGAGCCTGATTACCCATACACAGAGAGCATCCTGGGATCTCAATACGGGCACCAGCCTTTCCAAGAATTGATAACAGACCTTCATTAGAAAGCTGCTGTCTGTCCATACGGGTTGGAGGAGCCATCCACAGTCTTACCTTTGCCTCGGATTTTAAGTCTCTGAAGATTTCAGCTGCAGCACGATAATGACCGATATTGGTCATGCAGGAACCGATGAATACTTCATCAATTTTTGTGTTTGCAACATCTGAAAGCAGTCTGGCATCATCAGGATCGTTAGGAGCACATAGAATTGGCTCACTGATCTCATCCAGATTAATTTCCAGAACCTCTGCATAGGTGCAGTCCTTGTCAGCCTCAATCAGAGATGGGTTATCAAGCCACTGCTGCATTGCATCAGCACGTTTTAAAAGAGCATCCTTTGACTCGTAGCCATCCTTTGCCATCTGTCTTAACAGTGCAATGTTTGATTTCAGATACTTCTCTACAGAAGACTGTGACAGCTTGATAGCACATGCGGCAGCTGAACGCTCTGCAGAAGCATCAGCAAGCTCAAACGCATGTTCTACGCTTAAATCCTCTAGCCCCTCAATCTCAATAATCTTGCCGGAGAAAACATTCTTTTTGCCCTTCTTCTCAACGGTTAGAAGACCTTTTTTAATTGCAAAGTAAGGGATGGCATGTACTAGGTCACGAAGAGTAATACCTGCCTTGCGCTTACCTGTAAATTTAACCAGAACAGACTCTGGCATATCCAGAGGCATAATTCCGGTTGCAGCAGCGAAGGCTACAAGACCGGAGCCAGCTGCAAAGGAAATACCCAGAGGCATACGGGTGTGAGAATCACCACCGGTGCCAACTGTATCTGGCAGACACATTCTGTTAAGCCAGGTATGAATTACGCCATCACCTGGATTTAAGGCAACACCGCCACGGGAGTGAATAAACTTAGGCAGAGTTGAGTGAGTCTTAACATCAACACTCTTTGGATAGGCTGCAGTATGACAGAATGACTGCATAACCATTGGAGCTGTAAACTTCAGACAGGCTAAATCCACCAGCTCATCACGTGTCATAGGACCAGTGGTATCCTGAGAACCGACTGTGGTGATTACAGGCTGACAGTACTGACCAGGACGGATACCTTCAACGCCGCAGGCACGACCAACAATCTTCTGGGCACGGGTAAAGCCTCCAGTAGATTTAACCGCTGAGGCCTTGGCAAACACATCAGATGGACCAAGTTTCAGATAAGCTCTGGCTCTGTCAGTCAGATCCTTACCGATAATCAGAGGAATTCTACCGCCGGCACGAACCTCATCCAGTAGAGTTGGGGTCTTAAGAGAGAAACGGCATAATACCTCACCGCTCTCATGGCTGGTGATGGTACCGTCGTAAACGTTAAGATCAACCACATCACCGCGATTAAGTTTTGAAACATCAGCCTCCAGAGGAAGTGCACCTGAATCTTCTAGAGTATTGTAGAAAATAGGAGCAATCTTGCCACCGACAACTACACCACCGGCTCTTTTATTAGGAACACCTTCGATATCATGACCGATGTGCCATAAAAGAGAGTTGGCAGCTGATTTTCTTGAGGAACCGGTTCCAACCACATCACCTACGAAAATCAGAGGATAGCCTTTGTTTTTTAAAGCTTCAATAGTAGAGATAGGGCCTTTAACACCTTCAACATCAGCCTTCAGATCATCACGGGACATCTTGTACATAGCAAGTGCATGCAGAGGAATGTCAGGACGAGACCAGGCATCAGGTGCTGGAGAAAAATCATCAGTATTGGTTTCACCTGCTACCTTGAAAACAGTCAGGGTTACCTTTGAAGGGAAACTATTCTTTGAAGTAAACCAGGTGGCATCTGCCCATTTTTTAATTAAGCTTAAGGCATTGCCGTTGCCCTTGTCTGCAAGCTTGGCAATCTCGTCAAAAGCATTGTAGATAAGCAGAGTATGTTCAAGTGCAGTCTCAGCCTCAGAGGCCATAGCAGAATCTTCAAGCAGACTAATCAGATATCCTACGTTGAAGCCGCCCTTCATGGTGCCTAACAGCTTTACGGCGAGAGACTTATCGACAACGGGACTTACAGTCCTGCCTGAAGCAATGTTATAGAGGAACTCTGCCTTGACTGCAGATGATTCATCTACACCAGGATTGATTCTGTCCTTAAGAAGATGCAGCAGCTCTTCTTCTGAGCCTACTGGAGGATTCTTTAAAAGCTCACAGAGCTCTCTGGTAAAATCTGCATTCAGAGGTAGAGGCTCAACACCAAGACGAGCACGCTCTTTAGCCTGCTCAAAATACTCAGTTAAATACTTTTCCATATAAGCGGTACACCTGTGGTAATTATCGTATCTGGCTCCAGTCAAAGAACTTACCCGGATCGGTTTTTCTGCCTGGTGCTACTTCATTATGTCCGGCAATATTGTTGCCAATCTCCGGATAGGTTTTCTTAAGGACGGCGATAACTTCCTTAAGAGTTGAATACTGCTCTATAGTGTATTCAAGATCATCACAGCCCTCAAGTTCGATACCAATTGAGTAGTCATTGCACTCTTTGTGCCCATTATATGATGATCTGCCAGCGTGCCAGGCTCTATCCAGGAAGGATACATACTGGGTGATTATGCCCTGACGATTGATGAACAGGTGGGTAGAAACCTCAAGATGAGCCACTTCCTTAAAGTAAGGATGAGCGTTTGGATCCAGAGTCCCCTTGAATATATCATCAACGTAAGGTCCGCCGAACTGGCGAGGAGGAAGAGAAATACAGTGAATTACAATAAGAGAGATTTTAGTCCCCTCAGGTCTTTTACCAAACCTGTCAACAGGGACTTTACGGATGTTTATATCGTCAGAATATAGCCATCCTGACTTGATTTGAAACACGGATACCTCCTTTTAGAAGGCAGTTAAGGTCTTTTTGGTGTCAAGAAAGTTAATAACATTTGACTTGGACTTCTGAGTATCAGCAAACTGGATTACTTCGTAGTTTGATGAATCAGACAGTAAAGCTCTGAGCAGACGATTGTTCAGATCATGACCGGTCTTGTAAGCCTTGAAGTTTGCAAGAATGCTGTGACCGTCCATGTACAGATCACCGATAGCATCTAAAAGCTTATGCTTAACAAACTCATCCTCGTAACGCAGACCTTCTGGATTGATTACTCTGTGATCATCAAGAACAACGGCATTCTCAAGTGAACCGCCTAATGCAAGATTGTGAGCATGCATATACTCAACATCTCTCATAAAACAGAAGGTTCTTGCTCTTGAAACGTCACGGGCGAAAGCCTCACCGGTAAAGCTCATGGCATAGTGCTGCTTATCCTTATCCATTGCAGGATGGTTAAAATCAATCTGAAGATCAAGATTGAAACCGCTCTCTGAAGGAGTAAGCTCTGCCCACTTTCCTTCGTTCTCAACACGAACCTTACGTACTACACGCAGGAATTTCTTAGGAGCAGACAGTTCCTGAATGCCTACTGAAGCAAACAGGTAGATGAATGGCTGAGCAGAACCATCCATTACAGGAATCTCTGGGGCATTAACATCAATAAACAGATTATCAATACCTAAGGCTGAAAGCGCAGCGGTAAGATGTTCAACAGTAGAAATACGGACACCGGTTTCATTAACCAGAGCGGTACACAGCTGTGTATCCTTTACATTGTCCGCAGTACATTTCATTGTAACATTAGGATTCAGATCGGTTCTTGTATACACAATACCGGTATCTGCAGGAGCTGGACGGAAAGCCACCTCTACCTTTGCACCTGAATGTAAACCGATACCAGTCATGGATACTGGCTTTAGAATTGTACGCTGATTGATCATCAAAATACCTCACAATTTTCTGAGTGTAATTATAGTACATCTTTCAGATATGTGAAACTCGTCAAAAATAATTTTAATTTACGAGCTTCATTTGTATCCCATCTTAAGATGCATTTCTTAGCGATACCTTAGCTGTATTTACAACCATTCGTTAACATTCAATTTTTCTAAATCTATATGTTTCTATACTTCCGTATATGAGAATATTCTCCAAAAATTAAGGTCAGCAGCTGCTGACCTTATAGACTAGAATTCATTTTTTGAGTTTAGGATTGGAGGAAGATTCCACGCATCAGAGCTCTGACCCTGATTGCTCATAGAATTAAATCCACCGTTATCAAAAATCTTGGTATTGGCAGTCTGGGCTACGGTCTGATTTGTCTCAGTGTTATTCGCAAACATGGCAGCCTTGTTAGCCTCTCGCTCGTTCAGATTTCTAAGCTCGCGCTTTGCCATATTGGCAGGCTTCTTTGGATCAACTGCACTGATACCTGCAATCAGAAGTGTCAGAGAAACCTCATCTTCGGCCAGATTCTCATCAAAGAAGATACCGGTCTTACAGTCAGCATCCTCATCAGCATATGCCTGAATTGCTGAGCATACATTGTCCAGCTGAATAATCGGAAAGTTTGGATTGATCTTTACATAAGCCATAACACCTGAAGCAGATCTGATATCCACCTGATCTACCAGAGGGGAATTGATTGCCTTATCCACAGCATCCTCAACCATGTTTGGACCTTTACCGAAACCGTTGCAGATAACGGCATGGCCTCTGCCACGCATAATAGTAACCACGTCAGCAAAATCAAGGTTGATAAAGGCAGGTACGGTGATAGCGTCTGTAATGCCTCTTACAGCATTGAGCAGCACATCATTTGCACATTCAAAAGCCTTGATAATGGCAATGTTGGCTCCAAGATTACGCAGAAGCTTGTCATTATCAATAACAATCAGTGAATCCACATGCTTTGACAGCTCAGTAATACCTGACTCGGCATTTACAGCATGACGTTTACCCTCAAAGGTAAATGGCTTGGTTACCACAGCTACAGTCAGAGCACCAACTTCCTTTGCAATCTGAGCAATGATTGGAGCTGCACCGGTTCCTGTACCACCACCCATACCTGCGGTAATAAAGATCATATCAGCGCCCTGCAGAAGTTTTTTAATATCTTCAGCGGACTCTTCGGCTGCCTTTCTACCCTTGTTTGGATCACAGCCAGAACCAAGTCCAGCGGTCAGCTTAACGCCGATCTGAACCTTGATATCGGAAGTTGATCTGGTCAGAGAATTGGCATCGGTATTAACCGCAATAAACTCCACATTCTTTAGATTATTGTCAATCATGTGCTGAATGGTATTGCAGCCACCGCCACCTACACCAACAACGATAATTTTTGCGTTATATATTTTATTAGTTTCAGTAGAACCAAGTACTGAATAATCGTCGCTCATGTCTATCTCCAAAAAAATCTATACACACTTATCTTAATAGTAGCACCCAAGTCTTAAAACAAACATAGAACACTTGCGAAAAAATTGAGTAATATCATAATTTTGTTAAAAAATTTCGAAAAACAGCCGTTTCCATATCAACTTAGATGACAAAATTCTGAAAATTACACAGACTAGAAACGAAACCACCACTTGTATTAAGTGGTGGTAATAGGTTAAAGCTGCTCAAAATATTTCTTGGCAAGCTTTATATATTCACTGTTTATGTATTTCTGGGACTTGATTCGGTTGCTTATCTGAATATCACTGGTATCAAGAGACTTGAGCACAACCAGAGTATTGCTGGTCAGATCTTTTTCAAGATTCTGAATCCAGCTTCTGCGGTGGCCCTGCTGCTCAAAGAGTTTTATCTGCTCATCTAAAGAGGTAACATGATGTTTCTTCAGATCATCAAGACATTCCTCTTTGGTATATTCCTTTGAGGCAAGCTGTCTGTAGAACTGCTGGTAGGAGTCAACCAGAGAGTCAATATCATCAAGTTGGATCTGCAGAGCCTTAAAATACATGGCCAGGAACTTTGCGACAAGTTCTGG
Source organism: uncultured Succinivibrio sp. (assembly GCF_902756765.1). NCBI lineage: Bacteria > Pseudomonadati > Pseudomonadota > Gammaproteobacteria > Aeromonadales > Succinivibrionaceae > Succinivibrio > uncultured Succinivibrio sp. The sequence continues at coordinate 8,134 of NZ_CACVSS010000025.1, forward strand.
ATTTTCATGTGCAAATTTTTCATCAACCTTGATGGTACAAGGAATAACTTCTCCTAGCTGTTCGGCTGAGACAACCTCTTTATAGCCAAGCTTCAGAGCATCATTCAGATCAGGTGACCATAAAGCCAGTGCATGATATTTGTTTTTCTGAAGTTCACCGGAAATATCTGAGTCTGGAAATTTAATAAGTTTTACATCATTCAGATCAAGACCAAAGATATCAAGCCATCTTGCAAGGGTATAAATTGCTGAAGATACTCCTTTGAATGCAAAAGTCTTTCCTTTGATAGCCTCAGGAGAACCGTAAACCCTTGGAAAATACTCATCATATCCCTGTGTTTTGAAGATATCGCTGTTCTCCATGGCAAGAACAGATGTCGCTGCAGATTCATCGTTAGCAATGGCGATAACTTCCACAAACACATCCTTACCGCCCATAATAAATGGCACATGACTGGTACAGGATATATTCCAGGAGGTAGGATCTTTACGATACTGGTTCATTAGTGCAAGACCATTGTAACTGGAGATAGTCAGATCCAGCTCAAAGCCAAGTTTCTTATCCCAGCCCTGCTGCTCTGCATACCACAGCAGAAAACCTTCATGCTCCATGAGGAAGGTTGCCTTTACCTTTGGAAGTTCTGCCGCACTGCAGATAAAACTAAACATCAGAGCACAGACACAGACTAACTTTGAAATAAACCTATTCATTTTCTGTTCTCCAAACTATTTCTTTATGTTAGACAGGATTCGGCGAGCCTGCTTTAGATATTTGTCTGTTACAAATCTAGGATTCTTAACCTGCTTTGAGGTCATGGTGAAATCAGAGGTATTGCTGTCATAAAGTATCAGCATCAGACTACTTGCAATAGTGGATTCAAGTCTCTGAATTGAACTCTTGCCATGAGCTTTCTTTTCAAAGAGTTTTAGCTGTGATTCCATAGGAAGTACAGAATGACGGAGAATATCATACTCACAGAACTCCTTTGAGAATTCAAGATTTGAATATTTTCTGAGGAATTTCTGATAGTCTTTAGTCAGCGAACGAGGATTCTCAATCTGTGTCTCAACTGCCATCATATATGCTGCCAGCATCTTTGCAATTACATCCTCGTGATCCTCGGTATATTCTTTATCAACCAGGAACATCATAGGAATTTCAGCATCAACATCATCAGCGGTTGAAACCAGCTTTAAGCCTTTTTGCTCTGCAAGATAGGTATCTGGCGACCAGATGGCAATACCATCGACTTCACCTTTCTCCAATGCGAGAATACTATCCTTACCTGCCAGATCAACTATATTCACATCTGAAAAGTCCATGTCAAAGATTTCAAGATACTTAACCAGCATATAGGCTCCTGAGGTAAGAGTCTTGATGGCAAATGTCTTTCCTTTGATGGTCTCAGGAGAACCATACACATCAGGATAGTCTTCATTCCAGCCCTTTTCTTTTAGAATATCGCTGTCTGGTTTTACATAGATTCCGGTAGTATTTGACTCATCATTAGCAATGCCGACTATCTCCAGAGGCATCTGATTCGTGCCTACTATCAGAGGAATACTGGTAACACAGGTAACATTCCAGCTTGATGGATCCTTACGATGGCGATCCATCATATCAATACCGTTGGTATCCAGAATTGTGAGATCAATATTCACACCTACTTTTTTATCAAATCCCTGTTTTTTGGCATACCACATCAGAAAGCCCTCATGCTCCATCAGCATGGTGACCTTGATTCTTGGCAGATCAAATGCCATAACCTGCGTCGTCCCCATAACAAGCAGGAAAACACAGAATAAAATCCTTAGTACGTAGGAAAACATTACGCCCCCTAGGAACAAAATAATTTGTATATAGGAAAAGACGAAAGTTATGGAAAAACTTCCGCATCTAATTAAGTATAGAAATAAAGAAAAGATTAACTGTTTATAAGTTGCGACTTTTGCAGATACGATCAAAAATCTTGAAAAGGAAATATTGAAAATAAGGAATTTTTTCAGGAGGGAGCAAAAAAAAGTGTTCCCAATTCTTTGCAGAATTGAGAACAGTTCACATTAAATCTTATTCTGGTTATTCAGACTTAGAACGCAGAATTGGAGGAAGATTCCATAAATCATCCTTTGAATCCTCTACTGGGCTCTTACCAAAGGTATCAACTGGAACCTCAGCAATTTCGTTAACATTTCTAAAGGTTGGTTCCTGATTTGCTGAACCAAAACCAGTGAAACTGCTCTGCTGGTGCTGACGTGAGAATCCAGAATTATCCATCTGCTGATTCATCTGAGGCTGAGAAGCCTGATTCTGCATTGGTTGCTGATTCTGACGCTGGAAACCAAAGTTGTTATTGTTTACGTTACCAAAGAAATTTGGCTTTGCAACTTCTGCTGCCCCCTTGGCAATCTGAGAACGAGCCTTGTTGGCTGGGTTGTTGGTATCAGTTGCGCTGATGCCGGTGATCAGAATGGTAATTGATACCTGATCCTCTGAGATTGACTCATCAAAGCTCATACCAAACTTACAATCTGCTTCCTCATCAGCATATGACTGAATTGCGTTACAGATTTCCTCCCACTTGGTGATTGGGAAGTTTGGATTTACACGAACGTTAGCCAACAGACCTGCTGCTGACTTGATATCAACCTGTTCAATCAGAGGAGAGTGAATTGCTCTATCAACTGCATCCTCAACGAAGTTTGCACCCTGACCAACACCGTTACCGATCATTGCATGACCACGACCACGCATTACGGTTACAACGTCAGCAAAGTCAAGGTTAATAAAGCCAGGGTTGGTAATTGCATCGGTAATGCCCTTAACAGCATTTAACAGAATATCGTTTGCAGCATTGAAAGCATTAACGATTGAAATGTTTGCACCAAGATTCTTTAACAGCTTGTCATTATCAATAACAATCAGTGAATCTACGTGTTTTGAAAGCTCGGTAATACCGGACTCGGCATTTACCATGTGACGCTTGCCTTCAAACTTGAATGGCTTGGTTACAACTGCAACAGTTAAGGCTCCAGTCTCCTTTGCAATCTCAGCAATGATAGGAGCTGCACCTGTACCGGTACCACCGCCCATACCTGCGGTAATGAATACCATATCAGAGCCCTGGATCAGTTTCTTAATATCTTCCTTAGACTCTTCTGCGGCCTTGCGTCCTTTGTTAGGATCACATCCTGCACCTAAACCGTTGGTTAATTTAACACCAATCTGAACCTTTAATGGTGAAGTTGAGTTAACCAGAGCCTGTGAATCGGTATTCACAGCAATAAATTCAACTCCAGACAAGCTTTCATTGATCATATGCTGCAGTGAGTTACCACCGCCACCACCGATACCTAATACACGAATAACGCAGGAACCTGATGGTGTAATAGTGGTTCCTGTACCTGCATTTGCTACTGACTCAACACGAAAATCGCTCATTTTTATTCTCTCTGCAAAAATCTTTTCTAAATCATACCAATAAATATGGCTTAGTGTATAAATTAAACCCTAATTTTTTGTAGTAGCTCACGCACTACTTAATACCGCCAGAACAGGCTTACAGCTCTCTGGATATCCATTCAAGAGCTGCACCTAATATGCCCTTGCTCTTTTTACCTTTCTCATTACGTTCATCATCGGTATACTGCTTAAGATCATCAAATCTTGCGGATCTTAATAATCCTATTGCAACAGCCTTATCTGAATCTGAAATAATTGCTGGTTCTCCGGCATTTTCAAAAAGGCTGATACCGATAGGATGACCGACTCTTACCTTGGTATTGCACTTTAAGAAAGTATTATCCTGGAAATTGTAATCACGAACCCACTCTGAGAATACCTGCTCAATACCAGGAAGTTTTGAAGTACCACCGGTAAGAACAATACCACCGCCTATTTCCAGGCTCTTTAAAGTTGAGCTGCCGTAGAAATTGATACGCTGGAAAATCAGTTCACACATGCTTCTGATACCACGGTTGATAACATCTGCAAGAGTGCCGTTGCGAACTGCAACCTCACTGGAGCTTACCTGAGTGGTATTTGACTCGGTGTCAGGAATTCTGATGGAGATGTTGGCATTGTCCTCAGAAAGGAATCTTGAATCAGCACATCCGTAATTACACTTGATGAACTCGGCATTCTTCATAGAGATGGAGAATTCCTTGGCAATCATCTTGGTAATGTAGTTGCCACCGTCATCAATACCGAAGGATAAAAGCTGACGCTTGCCCTCATAAACAGTCACGTTAACGGTACCGCCACCGATATCCACATGAATTACACCGATTTCCTTCTCCGCATCAGTTAAAACTGCGCTTGATGCAGCATTTCCTGCATAAATAATTGAGCAGACGTCCAAATCAGGATTGGTCATGCGAATAGCTTTTTCGATATTGTTCTTGTACATAAAGCTGCAGCCTATTACATGTACACTGGCAGAAAGACGCTTTGCATACATGCCGATAGGATTTGTTACCTGCTCGGAGCTTTCGGTTACATACTGCTGAGGGATTGCATGAATAATTGAATAATCTGCAGCATTGAACTGTACACCGGCCATTGCCATTCTTACAGCCTTATTACGGTCTGATTTCTCGATGGTACCAGACTGAATGGTGGAATGACCCTGCTGGTTTTCTGCAACAATAAAACAACCTGGCACACCGGTTACTATTTTCTCAATAGTGACACCGTAGGTTTTCTGATAATCCTGAATTAAATAGGCAATCTGACTTGCTAGACTGTTGATATCGGAAATGTGTCCCTGAACCATACCGTGACTGACACATTCTCTCATGCCCTGTATCTTAATCTGCTTGTTTGGTTCAACTATGCCTGATACTAGACGAATAAAAGAACTTCCAATGTCCAGAGCATAGATCTGCTGTTCTGAATCACTGATAGTTACAGGACTGCTCCCTTTCTTTTTCATGATTGCCATAAAATAAAAAAGTCCCCTTAATTATTCTTATTCTGTTCTGATGCGGATTTCTTTCCTACAGCGAATCCGACATCATATCTTAAATCCACATACTCTACGTCATTTATATCAAGACCGGAATGCTTAAATGAACGTATGAATCTTTTTAGTCTTTCAATACCTTCTTTCTGACCGCGCCCTAAAATAAGCTTGGTTCCATTATCAAGTGTTATTGTATAACAACGGACATTATCAAGATATAACTCAATCATCTGATATGGGGAGTCCGTCATAACTCTAATAAAAGAAACAGCGCTGTCATAAACATCTGTACACAGATTGTCTCGGGATGCCCCAAGTTTGACCAGAGGAAGAGCAAAATTAGTCAGGTCCGGATAAAAGATGCTTCTGGTTTTGGCATCATATATTCCGTTGTCATTCCAGTATGCAGCAGGAACATGCTCAATCACTGAAAGCACCAGGGTATCAGGCATTTTCTTCTGAATAGCCACCTGAGCAATCCAGGGTTCCTTCAGCAGCTCCTGCTTCAGAACCTTAACATCTAAAGTGGCAATATTCTGACCTGCGCAAACCCTGCCGGTAATATCTGCAATCTTCTTTTTGGTTATATTCTTGAAAACTCCGTCAATCTGAACCGCCTTCACCGGCAGAGCATTTGACTGAGACAAAAAGTGCTTGATTAAAAGATCACCTTTGACAACAAGAGCTACCAGCAGCATCACAAAAATGATGCCTGCGATAAAATAACCGCGGCTGTGTCTTGTCTTCGACATAGTGGTCCTTAAACTTTTTCAAATATTGTAGAAAGATTTCTTGCAACCTGAACTACGTTACCTGCACCCTGAGTTAACAGCAGAGCTCCGTCATCCAGAAGATTCTCAAGGATCTCCGGAACCTCATTTACTGTCTCTACAAAATGAGGTTCAAGCTTACCCTTAAGTCTTATAGACATGCACAGATGTCTACCGTCAGCACCGGCAATAGGATCTTCTCCTGCAGGATATACATCTACCAGTACCAGCTTATCCACAAGCTGAAGAACTCTTACGAAATCCTCATAGCAGTCACGGGTTCTGGTATAGCGATGAGGCTGGAATACCATAACCAGTTCCTTATCAGGATATGCAAGTCTTGCGGCTTTAATTGTAGCCTCAACCTCTGTTGGGTGATGACCATAATCATCAACAAGAGTAATAATCTTGCCTGACTTGGTCTTAAAGTTACCGTAATTCTGGAATCTGCGACCCACGCCCTTGAAGTTCTTCAGAGCTTCAACAATTACTGACTCCTCGATTCCCGCTTCAATGGCAACCGCAACAGCAGCAGCGGCATTCTTGGCCATATGAATTCCAGGAACAGGCAGCTCGATGCAGATAGGTGCATGGTCACGTCTTACAACCTTGAACTCACATCTAGGGCCGACTTCCTTAAAGTCTACAACTCTGAAATCAGCCTTCTCAGACTCGCCGTAGGTAAGCACAGTACGACCGATCTTAGGAATAATCTCCTTAACATTAGGATCATCCAGGCAAACAACAGCTACACCGTAGAAAGGAAGATTGTGAAGAAACTCCACAAAAGTCTTCTTGAGGCAGTTGAAATCGCCGCCATAGGTGTCAAGATGATCAGGCTCAATGTTGGTGACCACTGTCATCATTGGCAGAAGATGCAGGAATGATGCATCTGATTCATCAGCCTCGGCAATCAGATAGTTACCGGTACCCAGTCTTGCATTTGTACCAGCACTGTTTAACAGTCCGCCGATAACAAAGGTTGGATCAAGCTTTGCCTGAGCAAATATTGAAGCAATAAGAGAAGTGGTGGTGGTTTTGCCGTGGGTTCCAGAAACAGCAATACCGTTTCTGTAGCGCATCAGCTCACCAAGCATCTCTGCACGACGAACTACAGGAATATGCAGTTCTCTGGCTTTCTGAATCTCTGGATTGTCCTCATGAATAGCTGAAGATACAACAACGACAGAGGAGCCGTTGACGTTTTCTGCGGCATGACCGATAAATACGGTAATACCAAGCTTTTCTAATCTTTCAGTAACCTTAGACTTTGCAATATCAGAACCGGAGATGGTATAACCGCGATTTAAAAGCACTTCTGCAATGCCGCACATACCGGCACCGCCGATACCGATGAAATGAATCCTCTTGACCTTATGCATCAGAGGAACAGTGTGGATATTATTTGTTGTGGTCATTTTATCTTTGTTTACTTATTTTTGTTTTTAATATGTTTTAATTCTTTACAACGCTGTCAATAATGGCAACGGCCTTCTCTGTAGAATCAATGCTTGCAGCGTTTCTGGCAGCATCTGACATGGCCTTCAGTTTTGCACGATGATCGATTAAATCTTTTATTGTCTCATATAACCTGTCAGCAGATAAATCCTTTTGAGCAAATACAAAAGCAGCACCGGCATCTTTTAGGAACTGGGCATTCTTGGTCTGATGGTCATCTACTGCAGTTGGCAGTGGAACAAAGATTGCAGGAAGACAGGCAGTGCAGGTCTCGGCAACAGTCAGGGCTCCTGCTCTGCAGATAATCAGATCTGTATTCTTATATAAAGAATTCATGTCATCAATAAAATCAGTTGCCTCATACTCAAAGACAGCGCCTTCATACAGTTTTCTTACAGATTCACTGTTGCCCTTACCGCACTGATGAACAACCTTGATTGAATTTTCAGTAAATTTCTTTAATGCTACTGGAACAAGCTCATTCAAAGCTCTGGCACCTAAAGAGCCACCAACAATAGAGATTCTGATTTTGCCAGAAGTGTAGTCACGAGGAAAATCGTGAAGTTCGATGATCTCTTTTCGTACAGGATTGCCTACAACAGTAACCTTATCTCCGGTAAATGCACCAGGAAAACCAAGCATTACAGAGGAGGCCACCTTGTATAAAAGCTTATTGGTCATACCTGCTGCGGCATTCTGCTCATGCAGCACTACAGGAATCTTCTGCAGATAGGCTGCCAGACCACCTGGTCCTGAAGCATATCCGCCCATGCCTAAAACAACATCCGGCTTGAATTCCTTAATCACGGCACGAGCCTGCAGAACAGCCTTCATAATCATGAAAGGTGCACCGATTAAACGCTTGATACCGTTACGTCTGATACCCTTTACATCAATGTATCTGATATCAAACCCATGCTTTGGAACAAGCTGTTCTTCCATTCTGCCACGGGTTCCAAGCCACAGAATCTGAGCCCCTTCATCCTGCATTTTCTTTGCAATTGCAATTGCAGGAAATACATGGCCGCCAGTGCCGCCGGCCATAACCAATACTTTCTTAGCTTTCATAATATATGCGCTTAAATCTTATCTTTTATTCGATATAACCTTATTACGCCATTCATAATCAATTCTTAAAAGAATTCCAATAGCGGTACAGAACACCATCAGAGACGAACCGCCGTAACTGATGAATGGCAGAGTCAGACCTTTTGTTGGCAGACCGCCTGAAGCTGCTCCGATATTGATGAAGGTCTGCAAAGCCACCCAGGCTCCGATTCCAACTGCAACATATCCCTGGTAAATGGCATCCTCTTTGAGGATCTTAAGCCCAAGGGATATGCCCTTATAAACAATTACAAACTCCAGCAGAATAAGAACACACATTCCTATAAAGCCGAATTCCTCACCGAAAATTGCGGTTACAAAGTCAGTGTGGGCTTCAGGAAGATAACCTAATTTCTGATAGGAGTTACCAAGACCTTCACCATAAACACCACCTCTGCCGTATGCCATCAGAGACTGTGTCAGCTGATAGCCGGAGCCAAACTCATCTGACCAGGGATCTAAAAATGAGGTCACACGTCTTGCTCTGTATGGGGAGAATTTAATCAGCAGAAAACAGATAAGCCCCATAATAAGGCCCACAAAGATGTACTTTAAAAGACCAACTCCCGCAACAAACATGATGGCAAAGGTAATTACGGCCAGCACAAAGAAAGAGCCCATATCCGGCTGCAATAACAGCAGAACGGTCATAATTGCCAGAAAAACAATCGGTCTTAAAAAGCCCTGAATGGTTTTGGAGATTGCCTCAATCTTTCTGCTTACATAATCTGAAAAATAAAGGATCCAGATGAGCTTTAAAAGCTCAGCAGGCTGAAGATTCATCAGACCAAGATTCAGCCAGCGTTTTGCACCGTTAATCTCTCGTCCGACTATCAGAACAAGAATCATCAGACACAGAACAAATGACAGACAGACCAAAGAGCGTTTCTTCCAGAATGCTGTTGGAGTCATAGTCGCAACAAGAGCACAGAAAAGAGCAATGGCGATACCGAAAAGGTGTCGTTTAGTCTGATACATGGAGTCTCCGTATTTCATGGTTGACTCCATAATTGAAGCAGAACTGATAATCACAACGCCCAGCGCCAGAAGAATTACAGTTGTAAGCAGTAAAACTCTGTCGTATCCTGGATTGCCCCTTTTGAATAACTGCATTTACTACTCTTGAAGTTTACCTACCAGCTCAACAAATACCTGTCCGCGATCCTCAAAGCCCTTGAACTGATCAAAAGAAGCACATGCAGGAGATAACAGAATTGCCTGCCCTTCTGTTGCCATCTCATAAGCTCTGTTCAGGCCTTCTTCCATGGTTTCAACATTAATGCACAGCTCAGGATTCAGATCTAAAAGCTTCTGCTTATCCTTACCAAAGCAGAAAACAGCCTTTACTTCATTACCTATGTACTTCTTAAGCGGTGTAAAGTCCTGACCTTTTCCAAGACCACCTGCCAAAAGAAGAATGCCCTTGCTGTGGATGTCACGAAGTCCAATGATTGCTGCCTCGGATGAGGCTACATTAGTTGCCTTAGAATCGTTGTAGTAACAGACTTTTTTAATGGTCTTAACCAGCTGACAGCGGTGAGGAAGACCTGTAAAGCGACGTAATGCTCTGATCTGAGATGCCTTTGAAACATTTACACAGTCTGTTAAAGCCAGACAGGCAAGTACATTCAGATAGTTGTGAACTCCATAGATACGAAGCTCATTTACGTTGATGATACGCTGTTTGTTCTTGGTCAGAAAGACTCCATCGCGGGATCTTTCGATACCGTAAGAGCCTTTGTTATCAAGACCGAAGGAAATGATATTGTATTTATCCTGTTCTGACTCAAGAGGATAAGTACGAGGATCTTCACGGTTAACAATTACATTCTTGCAGTTCTTGAAGATAGCCTTTTTAGCAAGAGCGTATTCTTCAATATCGCCGTGATATCTGTCGAGGTGATCCTCAGATACATTAAGAATTGTACATGCAGCAAGCTTCAGAGACTTTGTGGTTTCCAGCTCGAAACTTGAAAGCTCAAGCACATAGAGTTCAACATCATCTGAAAGAATATCAAATACAGGAACACCGATATTTGCTCCGACTGCAACCTTAATTCCAGCAGTATCGGCCATGAAACCAGTTAATGCAGTAACGGTTGATTTACCGTTTGAACCGGTAATACCTATAACAGGAGCCTTAGCTTCTCTTGCAAAAAGCTCAATATCACCGACAACTTCAACGCCGGCATTAATAACCTTGGAAATTTCCTCGTCATAGATACTGATACCAGGGCTGATGACAACCATGTCATACTCAACCAGAACATCGGCACTGATTGGACCTAATCTTAAGTCAATTCCAGTTGGAAGATCACCTACGTGAGGAGGATTGTGTCTGGTATCAAAAACAGTCAGAACCTTAAGGTCATGTTTGATTAGATATTTAATAGCTGAAATATTTGAAATACCTAAACCTATTACTGCTATTTTCTTTCCGTCTAAATTCTTATTCATTTTTATTTCTAATAATTATCTTAATTTCAAGGTGATAATACCGATCAGAACCAGCACTATGGTAATAATCCAGAAACGAGCCATTACTCGAGGCTCAGGCCAGCCACCCTTTTCAAAATGATGATGAATTGGTGCCATTCTGAAGATTCTGCGACCTCTCCACTTGTAGGAGCCTACCTGCAGGATCACACTGACAGTCTCAAGAACAAAGATACCGCCCATAATGAACAGCAGGAATTCCTGTCTGATCAGAATTGCGATAATACCTAAAACAGCACCCAAAGATAAGGAGCCAACATCACCCATGAATACCTGAGCTGGATATGAGTTAAACCATAGGAACCCTAAACCTGCACCGATGATTGCAGTACAGGCAATGGTGATTTCTGAAGCCTTTGGAACATAAGGAATATATAGATAGCTTGCAAAGTTTGAATTTGAGGTTACCCAGGCGACAAAAGCAAGACCAGAGGCCACGGTAATGGTAGTGATGATTGCAAGTCCATCAAGACCGTCAGTAAGATTAACCGCATTTGAGGAACCGGTAAGCACGAAATAGGCCAGAGGGATAATCAGGAATCCTAAATCAGGCATAAAATCCTTAAAGAAAGGAACCACTAAGGTTGTTTCTGCAGGAGTGGATGCTGTTCCGTAAATGCAGCAGGCTAGGGTGATTGCACAGGCTGACTGCCAGAAATACTTATATTTAGCTCTAAGTCCATGAGGGTCGTGACGAACTACCTTAAGATAGTCATCAGCAAAACCGATGCAGGAATAGCAGATAAGGGTTGCCAGGGTATACCATACATAGACATTATCAAGCTTACACCATAGAAGCATTGATAAGGCAATTGAGCCTATAATCAGAATACCGCCCATGGTTGGAGTACCGTTCTTTTTCAGATGAGACTCAGGGCCATCATTTCTAACAACCTGACCAAAATGTAAAAGCTGCAGTTTTCTGATTACATATGAACCGAAAAACAGAGAAAGGAATAAAGCTGTAAACAGTGACAGTACAGCTCTGAATGTCAGGTACTCAAAAACACGAAATGATGAAATGTACTGACTTAAGTAATCTGATAAAAAAACTATCATTTATTTGGCCCCTAGAGCGATAAGTTCCTTGGTAATCTCTTCCATATGCATAGAATGTGAGCCTTTTACTAAAAAGCTTGTATATGGGTGATTGTTAATTACAGTGCGTGCATATTTTACGAGATCTGCGTGACAATTAAAATGCTTTGCTTTATTTCCTGCCTTTTTGCAGGTGTGTTCAGTTAGAGGACCAACACATAAAAGCTCATCAACTTTAGAGGCCGCATGCTCACCTACACTTTCGTGAAGCTCGATCGCAGCATCTCCAAGCTCACCCATGTCACCAAAAATCATAACCTTATGACCTGTCTGAAGATTTAAGGTATCAAGAGCTGCAATCACAGCGTTATAGCTTGCATTGTAGGCATCATCAATAACACTCATGTTACTGAAGGTGTTGGCAAATAGACGCCCCTTGATAGCACCAGAAGAAAGCAGGCCTTCCTTCAGCTTTGCCTCATCAGCTCCGCTGATTAGAGCCAGAGTACAGGCGGCGGCTGCATTAGAAGCATTGTGGGCGCCCATTACATTCATACTGATATCAAAACTCTGATTAGGACAGGTTAAGGTGAAACTCAGGCCATCAGCAGAATTCTTAACATTGGAGAAACGTACAAAGTCAAATTCATGGGAACCAAAGGACAGAAGTTTTCCACTTGCAAAAGCTGACTTATAATCAGACTTCCAGCGTTCAAAATACTTGTTGTCAGATGGAACTGCAGCCATACCGCCACGGGACAGTACATCCTCAAGAATTTCAGACTTTCCCTTGTAGACTCCGTCATATGAGCCGAAACCTTCAATATGAGCTCCACCAACATTGTTGATGATAGCAGTGTCAGCCTTGACGAACTCACAGGTATGGGCTATATCAAAGAGATGACTGGCGCCCTGTTCAATAACAGCAAACTCTGTATCTTTCTCCAAACGCAAAAGAGTTAGAGGAACACCAATGTCATTATTGAAATTTCCGTTGGTGCACATACTCTTGCCACAGAGTGAAAGAATTGAGTGAGTAAATTCCTTAACTGTGGTCTTTCCACATGAACCGGTAAGACTAGCAATTTTAGCCTTTGACTGACGTCTTACCAGATAACCGCAGTAGCCTAATGCCTTCTGGGTATCATTACACAGTACTACAGGAACCTTATTGACGACATTCTCAGGAAGAACCTTTGAGGAAACAACTGCGACCGCACCATTATCAATTGCCTTTTCAATAAAGTCATGACCGTCAAAACGCTCTCCGACAAGAGCAACAAAAAGAGCATCCTTACAGTTACGGGAATCTGTGCTTACGGCACTGATTTCTCTGTCAGCGCCAAGAAGCTTATAGTTTGCGTATACTGCAAGCTCACTTAATTTAAAACTAATCACATTTAACTCCTAAAAGCTTGCAGGCGACCTCTCTGTCTGAGAAATGAATGGTCTTGTCCTTAAAAATCTGATAATCCTCGTGACCTTTTCCGGCAATCACGATGCAGTCCTTTTCAGTTGCGTGCTCAAAGGCATACTTGATAGCCTTCTCTCGATCCTCTATGCAGACATAATTATGAGCTTCGGCAATTACACCGTTCTGCATATCATCTAAAATAGACTTAGGATCTTCAGTTCTAGGGTTATCTGAGGTGAAAACTGCATGATCCGCAAAAACAGAGGCCTTGATTGCCATAATCGGACGCTTTCCTTTATCTCTGTCACCGCCACAGCCTAATACACACCAGATCTCACCGTCAGGATGATGTTCTCTTACGCCACGAAGAACCTGCTCAACACCATCAGGAGTATGAGCATAGTCAACAACAATATGAGGCTTGTGTTCTGCGGTAAAGCACTCCATTCTACCCTTGATTGGCTTAAGCTTTGAAGCTGTGGCTAAAAGCTTATCCAGAGGGAAACCAAGATTCAGAAGAACAGTTAAGGCACATGCAAAATTTTCAACATTGAATCCGCCTAAAAGACCGATTTCGCACTTGCCTGAGCCATAGCTTGATTCAACCTCGATAACAATGGAATGTGCCTTATAGGTAGCTGACTTGATCCATACATAGCGGTTGAATAAAAGGGAATTGGTTGAGCTGAAGAAATCGCTCTTGCAGCTGTAAGCTACACAGCCGTGAAGCTCTTCACTGTACTTTATGCCCTGCTCATTATCAACATTCAGAACTATACGCTTAGGAGAAACTCTCTTTAGGAAGTTCAGCTTAGCCTCGGCATATTTTTCCATGGTCTTGTGATAATCAAGATGGTCACGTGTCAGATTGGTATAGCCTGCGGCACTGAAACTGCAGCCATCAATTCGACCTTCAACAGCACCTATTGAAGAAACCTCCAAAGCTGCGTAGTGAGCGCCCTGATGAACCATCTGATTTAAGGTTTTCTGCAGAGTTACTGCATCCAGAGTGGTATTTGAACTTTTCTGAAGATCTGGAAGGAAACCGAAACCTAAGGTACCTAAAACAGCACACTTGGTATCCATTCCAAAAGAAAGCCACTGGGCAATTAGCTGAGTAATGGTGCTCTTGCCGTTGGTACCGGTAATTCCGATAAGTCCGATTTTATTTGAAGGATTATCGTAGAACCAGCTTGCCAGAAGACCTATTTTCTTATCCTTAGGGATCTTGATGACAGGAATGGTTACTCCTTCTAAATCCTCATCTGATGGAGGATTCTTATCCTGATATAAAATGGCTGCAGCGCCTGCCTCCTGGGCTGAACGCATATATTTGAGTCCGTTGGTTCTGGTTCCCTTTAAAGCTAAAAATGCTGAACCTTCCTTTATCTTTCTTGAATCTATTTCAAGATCGAGAACATCTATATCCTCGACCTTTTTCTTTAAACCAAGGAAGCTTACAATCTGTTTTAATTTTTTCATTTTTACTTGTCTTTCTTACTATTTTCTTTTTCCAGAGGTACATCCGGCTTAATGTTATATAGCTGCAGAGCTCTGGACATAATCTCACTGAAGGCAGGACCTGAAACGGTACCACCGTAGAACTTACCTGCCTTAGGCGCATTGATAACTACAACAAGAGCAAATCGAGGATTTGAAATCGGAGCAAATCCGGCGAAAGTTGCCATATAGAACTTACCGTAAGTTCCACCTGATGCAATTTTTGCTGTACCAGTCTTACCCGCAACTCGATAGCGATCAATTGCCGCTTTGCCACCGGTACCGTTGTTAACTACAGATTCCAGGGCACGCTGCATATTTACCACCAGCTTTGGAGACATTACGTTTGTACTCTCCGGAACCTTAGGAACTCTTAGAATTGATACAGGTAATCTGTTTCCGCCATTAGCCAGTGTGGCATATGCTGAAGTCAGCTGAATATTTGTAACTGCAACACCGTAACCGAAACCAAGTGTGGCCTTATCAATCTCGGACCAGAAAGGTCTGTTTTCATTAAGTCTTCCAGGACTTTCTCCTGCAAGACCTGATGCAGTTTTACTTCCAAAGCCGAATCTATCCAGTACCGACATGATTTTATGAGGACCAAGCCTCATAGAAATACGGGCCATACCGGTATTTGATGAATACTTGATAATATCAGCAAGTGTTCCCTGACTCATGGCATGAGAATCCCTTACCATTTTACCATCAACTATAAATGGTCGGGTATCAAAAACTTCATTCCAATTGGTTGTTTTAGCCTCTAAGGCGGCCAGAGCAACTAGAGGTTTCATGGTTGAGCCTGGCTCAAAAATATCTGTTACAGCTCTGTTTTTGGCGTTAGTACTGTCGAACTTCTTTCTGTCGTTAGGATCAAAGGATGGTGAGTTAGCAATCGCCAGCACCTCACCGGTTTTAACATCCATCAGAACAGCAGTACCACTGTCCGCATCATTCTCTTTTACGGTATTCTCCAAAGCAGCAAAAGCAACTTCCTGAAGTCTGTTATCAATACTCAGCACCAGACTACCACCCTGAGTTCCCTTTTTTACCGTTCCAAGATTTTCAACGATATGATTGAATTTGTCCTTTTTGGCAAGTCGGGTAGAAGCAGTTGAGGTCAGAAATGAGTTAAAGCTCTGCTCCACACCATAAACACCGGCTCCTTCACCGTTTAAAATACCGATGAGAGTGGCATTCATAGCTCCTGTAGGATAGTGTCGACGGTAGCTGTCACCAAGAATAATTCCGTTTTTACCTAAGGCCTTGAGTTTTTTAGCCTTATCAACATCAAGATAGCGTTTTAAGTGAACAAAACGTCTTGTCTGATCTGCTGTCTTCTTATATAAGGCGTTAACATCGATATCAAGAATCTTGGCAATCTCTGCCATCTTCTTTTTATCAGCATAAACACCTTCCTCATGAAGGAATTTAGGATCAGCATCTACTGTTTTGACAGGAACAGAAATAGCCAGGATTCTGCCGTTTCTGTCTGTGATAAGACCGCGAGGAGGCTCATAGTGATAGTTTCTTACAACACGAGCATTTCCTTCAGCGATTAGTTTTTCAGGATATAGGATCTGGATCCACAGTAGCCTTCCAATTAAGGCTGCCATAAATAAAAAAGCAATACCCCACACGCTGAAAATGCGGAATTTGCTTATTTGTAGGCGACTGCTCCCTTGTTCGTGGATTAGGGCCATTTTATCTTAAATCAATTACAACTTCGTCTTCTGTTTTTGGCTGAACCATGGCTAGTTTTTTAATAGCAGACTTTCTGACTACAGAATACTCTGTCAGGACTTCTCTCTCAGAAAGCAATGAAAGCCATTCCCTATGCATCAGTTCATTCTTTGAGGTTACTTCATTCAGCTGAATTGTAATATCACGGGTCTGCTGAACGATATGTACCTTATAAACCGATAAACATGTCGCTACTAAGATTAACACAAAAGATAAAGAATGTGCGAAAACGTCTTTCAGTATTGTTGGCACCAATGCCGATTTCTTAGCTGAATCAAGCTGACCAGTGTATAAGGGTATTGCTAAAATTTCTGGGGACAGGTCGTCATTTTGACTGTCTGCATTGGCGATACGAAGAATCCTCTGCTCTGTAACTTCAGTTACAACAGTTTTTTCTTCTTTCTTTTCTTCCTTAGGAGCAGAGATCTGAATCTTTGCTACATCAGGTGCCTGTAATTTACTGTTAGCTTTATGTTTGTGAGTCGATCTATCACCAAATTGGGGTTCTTTTTCTTCCTCAACTGGCAGATTGTCTTCTAATTTTCGTAATGCTGATGACTCTTGCATTTAAGGTTGCCTCTTAAGTCGCCTGCATACTCTCAAAGTTGCACTTCGAGATCTTACATTTGACTCTATTTCTTCTGCGGATGCCTTTATGGCACCTCCAACGGGCTCCACCTTTGCTGTAGCTAGTCTCATTTTTTCTGTTTCTTCAAAAGTCAGAGGTAATCCATTAGGAACCTTCTGCCCCTGAGACTTATCTTTTATAAATGTTTTTACGATTCTGTCTTCTAGTGAATGGAAGCTGATTACACATAATCTTCCATTGTCAGCTAACACCTCCAGACTGCTGTCCAGAGCTTTTTTAAGTTCATCAAGCTCCCCGTTTACGGCAATTCTCAATGCCTGGAAACAGCGGGTAGCCTTGTGTTTAGGAGTAGGTTTACCACCGATTACTCTTTTAATGAACTCCGAAAGTTCCAATGTTGTTTCAAAAGGTTTCTTCTCTCGGTCTCTTACAATTGCGGCAGCAACCTTTGATGCAAAGTTCTCCTCACCGTATACCTTGAAAATATATGCCAGATCCTGTTTTGAATAGGTATTGACGATGGTCTTTGCATCTAGTTTTGCACTCTGATCCATTCTCATATCCAAAGGTCCGTCCTTTTCAAAGGAGAATCCTCGTGAGGGATCATCTATCTGAGGAGAGGAAACACCTATGTCCATCAGAATACCGTCAACCTTACCTGCTATTCCAAGTCTTTCACAGACCTCAAGAATATTTGAGAAGGCACTGTGTGTAATGCAGAAACGTTCGTCTTTAATCTCTTTAGCTGCTTCTACGGCAGTTAAATCTCTGTCTAGTCCGTATAATCTTCCTGAAGGTCCAAGTCTTTCTAAGATCTTTCTTGAATGCCCTCCCCTGCCAAAAGTAGCATCCACATATATCCCGTCCGGCTTGATATCAAGACCATCTAGGACTTCATTTAATAAAACAGGAATATGAGAAAAAGCCATCTACAACCTTCATTCGTTAAGTTACAGCTTGAGATTTGCCAGCAGGCTATGGGATTCCATTGATTTACAGGCATCCATAAGCAGGTTATTATCAATCTCTCGCTGAGCTTTAAAGTTTTCTTCGGACCAAAGCTCAAATTTATTGTTAAAGCCAATCAGAAATGCTTTTTTCTCTAGTGATGCCTCAGTTCTTAATTCCTGGGGAATAAGAATTCTTCCCTGAGCATCAAGGCTACAGAAAACAGCACTTCCAAGTACAATACGCTGAATAGTGCGGCAAAGTGGATCGGTAATTGTTGGGAGGGCGCCAAGGGATTCCACCACATTCTCCCACTCGGAAGTAGGATAAATCCAAAGGCATTTGTCAAAAAGAGATCTGGTGACTATCAGCTGACCATCAGACTCATCTTTAATTACATCCTTGTAACGGGCAGGAATAGCCATTCTACCTTTAAGATCAAGGCTGACATCATTGGTGCCACTTAAGAGAAGGCCTGCAAACATCCAATTTCCTTATGGGGTAGAAACAATATCCCCACAAATTCCCACTTTCCCCCATTAAGTTTATCAAAAGATTGCAGTTTTTCAAGAAAAAATAAATTAGGAAAGAATTAGATTTAAGATAAAAAAACAGTAAGTTAAATATATTTGACGGCTATAAATATTCCAAGATCTTTGTGTAAATGCAGAGCAAGTCACAAGATTGGCTTATTTAAGCGATCTGACAAAGCAAAGGAAAAGAGAAAAAGAGTGAAGAAAAAGTGGGAGAAATTCAGGCATCTGATGATTCAGATGCCTTATAAAAGCTATAGAACACCTATTTCCTTATAGAATTTCTCAGCTCCGCTGTGAAGTGGTAGATTAGCTATATCCTTTACAGCATTCTTTGGATCAAGTCCACGAAGATTAGACTGAGCCTGACCTAACTCTTTTATGTTATTCCAGAAAGTCTTGGTCAGATCGTAAACAGTCTGCTCATCAAGATCACCG
>NZ_CACVSS010000026.1:0-26595 GCF_902756765.1 uncultured Succinivibrio sp.
TTAATATCAGATTTAAGTGCTGATATGGCTCAGTTGGTAGAGCGCACCCTTGGTAAGGGTGAGGTCCCGAGTTCGATTCTCGGTATCAGCACCATCTCCTTTAAATTCAATAAGTTAATTTGTATAAGCTTCTGAGGTTCAGAGGCTTTTTTTGTTTTGTCCTTCCCTCAGCTCTTCCTTTGTATTCCTATTTTGTGGCTTCAATGGTAGAATTGCTCTGTAAGTAATATATAACCACTGTTTTAAGTCTGATGCTTTATATTTCAAACAGTTTTTTTAAGCATAGATTCGCGGATAATTAAATGCCATCTTCTAAATTTCAACAAAAGAGTTTACTACTGCTTTTGCCTTTAGGTTTACTGGCGATTGTTTCCTATGCTTTGGACAAGAGAATCCCAACATTGCTTGATATCGAGTCTCAGACTCTTCTGCTTGAAACCTGCAGAATTATTCTTCCAGGGTTCTTTGCTATTGCTGCAGCCTGTATGGTTCCTACATTTAACCGCAAGCTTCAGATTGCTACTGTTGCTTTTATTTACTCTATTCTCGTTGCTTTTTCTTTATCTAAATATCAGAATTTTTTTACACAACCAACATCCTGGATACTTTCATCACTGGTGGCAACACTGTTTCTTTTGCCAAACAGCGATATTGAGTCCGAAGATTTGAGCTTCCGCTCTTTGTTGTCAAAGGTATTCTGTATCTTTACATTTCCTTTTATCGCACTCTTTACGATTATGGTGGTAGTAAAGAATATTGAACATTCTATTCTTATTACCTTTACTTCTGTTTTCTTAGATTCGTTTTTATCCTGTCTGTTTGTTCCAATTTATGAAATTATGCTTACTTTAGGATTCAGTTCTCTTCTGAATTCTCTGGTTAGTCTGCAGTCTGAAAGTGCTATTATTCAGGCAATGCTGAATAGTATTATGCTGACTAATATGATTTCACTTCCTGCCATAATTATTACAAGAGCTTCGTTTGCAAAATCCTATAACCGACTGTTTTTGGTGTTTCTGGCTTTTATAACTTGTTTAACTTCTAAAATCGGTACATGTATTTCTGTAGAGCTTTTGATCCTTATGTTCTTTTATCCTGGAACATTTCTGGCTCTATGTTTTAGCTCAATCTTTTTATTCTTTTTGAATCTTTCTTTGCAGCTTGGAACTTTTACCAGTTTCTATATGCTGTATCAGCCTGATCTTATTCTCAGGAATCTGGCTTTTCTGCAGCTGTCATCTTCGCATTTTGCTGTTATTTTCTTTTCAATGCTGATTCCTCTGGTGATGCAGATCGTCATTTCTAAAATCGGAAAGATTAATCATCTGAAGAACAAATTAAAACGCAGATTCAGAAATTCCGGTTTTAACTTGAGAGATATCAAAAATCCTGATCTCTTCCTTATTTCTATTCTTAATGGAATTGGCGGAAAGAGTAATCTTAAAGCAGTCTGGATTGATAAGGATTTTCTCTTTATAAAGGTTTTTAATTATAAGAAAGTCGTTATTCCGCAGATAAATTTAATTAGTAAAAAAAGAATCGAATTTATTCGTTCAGAGAATAACCTTAGAATTCCGTTAGGAACACTTTCTTTCATCGTGTGGAAAAGACTCAATAATATTGTTGAGGAATCCTCCAATTACACAACAGATGAAGTTGAACTGTCAGAACAGTTTGATTTAAAGAATTATGTATTAAATCTTCAGGAGAAAAAATAAAGTGAGCGATTCAGATTGGATTCAGATTAAATTAAGAACAACCAATCAGCTGGCAGATACTATTGCTGAGCTGTTAGAGCAGTTTGGCGCATTATCCGTAAGCTACACTGATGCTGAAGATTCTCCTATTCTTGAACCTCGTCCCGGAGAGAGAAAGCTTTGGCCAAATACTGAAGTTACAGGCCTTTTAGCCCAGGGAACTGATCCTGAACCTATTTTACATGCATTAAAGGCAATTCTTGGAGATCATATTCCTATGGTTGCCACCCATCTAGAGGATAAAAACTGGATTAGAGCCTGGATGGATCAGTTTAAGCCTCTGAAGTTTGGTAGAAGACTATGGATCTGTCCTTCATGGTTAAGTGTTGATGAGAAGGATAGTGTTGTAGTTATGCTTGATCCTGGTCTTGCCTTTGGAACCGGTACTCACCCTACAACCGCATTGTGTCTTGAGTATCTTGATTCGTTGGATTTAAAGGATAAACAGGTTTTAGATTATGGCTGTGGTTCTGGTATTTTGGCTGTTGCAGCCCTGAAGCTTGGAGCAAAGAAGGCTCTTGGTGTTGATATTGATGAGCAGGCTCTGATTGCATCTAAGGAAAATGCGTCCAGAAATGGAGTTGCAGATAAACTTGAGCTGGTAATGGGCTCTGATAAAAAGTTGGAGCTTCCTAAATCTCCTATTACAGTTGCAAATATTCTTGCCGGTCCTCTGGCAGAGCTTGAGCCAATAATTGCAGATTTAACTCAGAGTGGTGGTTTGCTTGCTTTGTCTGGTATTTTAACTGAGCAGGCTGACTCTGTTATTGAGGCTTATTCAAAAGACTTTATCATGAATAAGGTTAAGGATAAGGAAGGCTGGGCGCTACTTACCGGAACCAGAAAATAAATAAGGCTCTATGTCTTTTCATAAAACATTTTCTTTTAATGGATCTTTTGGGATCCATTTTTTATCTCTATGCTGTAAATTACATCAAAAAGAATCATTCATCACAATTTTAATAGTACTGAAGTTTGTTATATTGATTTATTTTTATAAAATTAATAGTACCTACTACTATAAATAAACTAAAACAAAACTATATTAATAAGTTAAATTTATGAAGGTATAGATCAGGTCTAGATTTTGCGGTGGCAAATGTAATCCTGGAAATTTTATGAAAAAAGTCGTATCTATAACGATATTGGCCTTTATCGCCAGCGTTGTGTCAACTACAGCAATAGCACAGCAGTCACGTATAGAGTCTCTTGAGAGTCAGTGTAATTCTGGAGATTTGGATGCGTGTGATGCTTTAGGCTGTGAATTCGCCCGAGGCGATCTGATCGAAGCGGATCTGCCAAAGGCTGCAAATATTTTTACCTCTGCCTGTGACAAGAATAATGGCTCTGCCTGTGGTCATTTGGGGTATCTGTACACCGTAGGAAACGGGGTTAAACTCAATCTTGATCAGGCTGCTGTTCTGTATAAAAAAGCCTGTGATCTGAATTTCTACGAAAGCTGTGTAAATCTTGGTATCAGCTATATTCTTGGCTCCGGTATTGAGAAATCTCTTGATAAAGCAATTCCTCTTTTAAGAAAAGGCTGCGAGCATGAACAGGCTACAGGCTGTACTCTGATTGGCAATGCCTATTACAACGGAATGGGTCTTGAAAAAGATCTTAAACTTGCAAATACCTATTATGTTAAGGCCTGTGAAATGGAGAGTGGGGAGGCTTGCGCTAATATCGGACTGAATTATGCTCAGGGCGAGGGTGTAGAGCAGGACTATGAGCTGGCCTATGAGTATTTCACAAAGGGCTGTGATCTTGGAGCAGGTGAAGGATGCTTCAATGCTGGTGTTATGTATGCAAACGGCTGGGGCATTGAACAGGATTACACAATAAGTAAAGCCTACTATTCTAAAGCTTGTTATCTGCACTATAAACCAGGCTGTGACGAATATGAAAATCTTAACAACGAGGGATTGTAGACCTTTTTTCCCTTTTCCCCCAACTGACTGTTCTTATATAGCGTCTGTAATTCGTTTTTTAGTTTATTTTCGTGAGCGAGCATGAATCTTGCTGACGTTATCTGTCTTATCTTTAAATATGGACGCTTGTAAATTTAATTCCTTTTTCTTTAAATGGTGGCGTTATGAGATTTAAATACTTACTGTCCCTGCTTTGCATGATTGGTGTCAGCTGTATAACTAATGCTCAAGCCTGGGAACCTACTAAGGATATAGAGGTCATTGTTGCCTATAAGCCTGGAAGTGGAACAGATACCGGCGCAAGACTATTAAGTTCTTTTGCTGAGCGCTTTTTTAAACATAAGCTGGTTGTGAAAAATGTTAATGGGGAGGATGGGACTACAAGATGGAATACTCTGATTAAAGCCAAGCCTGATGGATATACAATAGGTTTCATTAATCTGCCTACTTTTGCAACACAGACATTGAATTCCTCAATTGAAATGACAGATGTTGTGCCTATCTGTAATCATGTGACAGAAACTTCAATCGTAGTCGTAAGAGCTGATAGCCCATATAAAACGATAAGAGATCTTGTTGAAGATGCTAAGTCTAAAGGTAATCTTCTGGCCTCCACAAACGGTTTTATGGCATCGAATCATACGGCTGCCCAGCTTCTGGCCCATTCCGGCGGCTTTGATTATATAGCTGTAGATTGCGGAGGAACATCTGATCAGTTAAAGGCTCTCTTAAATGATGAGGTTCAGTTTACCTGTGTAAAGGTTCCGGATGTTGTTCCGCTGTTGCAAAAGACCAACCCTGAAATAAGAATTCTCGCCTCTTTTTCAGAGAAAAGACTTAAGGACTATCCTGAGGTGCCAACTCTGGCTGAATATGGATATTACGATAAATGGTATGGTTCATCCAGAGGCATAGTTGCTCCTAAGGGAATTCCTAATGATGTCCTGCAGTATTATGTAAAAACATTCCATGCAATGATGGATGACTTTGAGGTGGCCACGGCTCACCGTAATGCCAATCTTGCTTTGGATTACAAGGATAATCTGAACCTTGAAGCCACAATGCTTGCAAGTGTGTTCTTCTGTAAAGATATTATTCCGATGATTTACAAGGAAGAGGATCTTAAGAAGCACGGTAACTAGTCTTTCCTCAAAAACATCAGGTTATATCCCGTTTTAATACATTAAAGACCTGATGTTTTTGTCATAGTCCTTTCATGTGATCTTGATCATAATTTCTTTGATTTTCAAGAGATTACATCGATCAATATATTTGTTGATAATTTTACCTGTAACTTGTTCTTCTGAAATGTTAGAATATGTGACACTTTCACATAAAACGTCATTATCAGTTATATGTTCAAGAAAATTACTGTACGGTACTAAATATAAAACTCCTTGAAAATAAAAGATAATGAGTTATTAATATACATTTTTGCATTAAATGAGTGATAATTATGCTATCTAAGCTCCATCTAAATACATAATTTGACATAACTCGCAAAAAAGTATTAAATATATTGCACAATATATAAATAAAAAAAACTCAGGTTAATTCACTATAAATGAAATCATCTAAACTACTAATCGTTGGTCTTACATTGCTTTCCTCAGTAAGTCTCATTGGGTGTACAAAGGAGCAACCTTCTGACAACGCTGCGTCACAGAAGGCTTCAGACGGTCTTTCTTTATATGAAAAGGCAAAGGTGGCGAGAGCCGTCAGAAAGATGGAGAAAGAAGAAAAACGCAAAATTCTTTCAGAAAAATATTCACAGGCAAATACCGCACACTTCGACGTTAAAGTCTTTTTTGAAGATGAAATGATCGAAAGTAACGACATGAATCTCTGGGTTCAGCCTGAGTTTATAGGTATCCATAGAAATCTTGTAGAAGAGGATGAGAAAGAGCTTCCAAGAGAGTCTATTACCTTACTTAACGATACAAGAAAATATTCCGCAGTAATCGAGTTTGATAAGAAATATGATGATATCGACTATTCCTCTGATGAATACTGCAGAAAACTGGTAACAAAATCTACCAGCCATTCAAATATAAATATGGTGGTGCCTCCATCCTTACTTAAGGGGGAAAAGTCTAGAATCTGCAGACTGAGTTATCAGGATCTGGCTTCAAACAAGTATATAAATGAATTTACAGAGGTTTATGAAAATGGCTCTGTAATATACACTATGACCACCACCTCCAATCCTAGATTTACAGGTAGAGAAATTCTTAAAACCGCATTTTCCAGCGCTGTATCTAAGGAGATTAAGGATGCTGTACGTCATGCTACAACAGAATTTTTTGATACAGAAAAATATCAGTCAATAGATATCTAAAAGTTTCCTATTTCTAACGTGTACTCATTCCAGTTTGGAATTTTCTAAATCTTTTAAGATCTTTTCTTAAAAGATTTTTTTTACCTGTAATCCATTTTTTTTTAAATGCATAATTCTAAATATCCTCCACTACATCATAAAACATGGTATATAATGATCAGTTCACTTAAAAATTAGGAGCTTTATCATGGCAAACATCAGACCTCGTGAAAGATCTGCTATTATCCAGTCTCTTCGTGCTGGCGTGACCCCAAGAATCGGTCTTGAGTATATACAGGTCGGAAGAGTAAATGAAGTTAAGGCTCTGATAAAGGATCTTGATAATATTGCTGACAAGGGCAGTGCCTTCCGTATTGTTATCGGTGATTTTGGCGCCGGTAAATCATTCTTTCTACAGCTTATAAGATATATTGCTCTGGAGAAGGGGCTGGTGGTTGTTAACGCGGATTTGTCTCCTGACAGAAGACTGTTTGCATCAACCGGCCAGTCTCGTAATCTTTATAAGGAACTTGCCAGAAATCTATCTACTAGAGCTCATCCTGAAGGTAATGCCATGGTACCTCTGGTTGAGAAATTCATTACTGAACAGCGCCGTATTGCAGATGAACAGGGCCTTGATGTTGAGCAGGTAATCAAGGAGAAACTCAATTCCCTGTCTGAACTGGTGGATGGTTATGATTTTGCTCAGGTAATTGCTACCTATTGGAAAGCTTACAACGAGAATAACGAGGATCTTAAGAATAATGCGATCCGTTATCTGAGAGGAGAATATACTTCAAAGGCAGATGCCAGACGTGATCTTGGTGTAAGAGCAATTGTTGAGGATCATAATGTCTATGATCACATCAAACTTCTGAGCCGTTTTGTTACTCAGGCCGGTTACAAAGGACTGCTGGTTAACCTCGATGAGGTGGTAAATCTTTACAAGCTTCCATCTCAGAGAGCCCGTAATTCAAATTATGAGCAGGTCTTAAGAATCTTAAATGATTGCTTCCAGGGATCAGCTCAGTCTATTGGATTCCTGTTTGGCGGCACCCCTGAGTTTCTGATGGATCAGAGAAAAGGTCTTTATTCATATGAAGCTCTGCATTCACGTCTTGCAGAGAATACTTTTGCTCAGATTGCGAATGTTGTTGACTACAACAGTCCTATTCTGATTCTGCAGAATCTGTCTCCTGAGGAGATTTATGTTCTGCTGTGCAATATCAGAAATGTCTTTGCTAACGGTAAAAAGGAAAACTATATTCTTCCTGATGAGGCTTTAACCGCATTCTTAGAGCACTGTTCAAAGAATATTGGAGATGCATATTTCAGAACTCCTCGCAATACTATTAAAGCTTTTGTGGATTTATTATCTATCCTTGAGCAGAATCCGGATCTGAACTGGAAGACTCTGATCGGTAATATTTCCATCGAATCTGAAACTGATTCCTCTCTTGTATCCATATCATCTGATCCTGTTGAAGATTCTTCAAAAGAGAACGCTTCTGAAAATACAGATTCTGAAGATGACGATGATGATTTAACCTCATTTACTTTATAAGCAGAAAACTGCTGCTGCGGATTGTTTATTGAAGGTTTTTCCTTCAGAAATCCGCAGAAACCTGTCAATTAAGAGCTTTTTTTTAAGACATCCATACAAAAGGTATTTTTCATGGAAAATAATTCAATAAATCTGCTGGATATTGATCTTAAGCGATGGATGTTTAAAAAAGGCTGGCAGTCTCTGCTGCCGATTCAGGAAAAGTCCATCGCTCCGATCCTTGAAAGAAAAAATGATGTTATTATTTCAGCATCTACTGCCAGTGGTAAAACAGAAGCTGCCTTTCTGCCTGCTCTGACTGCAATTCATAAAACAAAGGAACTCTCTGGTGTCAGAATTCTTTATATAAGTCCGCTTAAGGCATTAATTAACGATCAGTACCGCCGCCTTGATGAGATGACAGAGTTTCTTAAGATTAAGGTAACTCCATGGCACGGTGATGTTTCCATCTCCAAGAAAAACCAGATTCTTGATGAGCCTGAAGGCATAATTCTTACAACTCCAGAGTCACTTGAATCACTTCTGATAAATCACAAAAGCTGGATAGAATCTTCCATGAAGAATCTGTTCTATGTGATTATTGACGAGTTCCATGCTTTTATGGGCTCTCAGCGCGGTTATCAGCTTCAGTCTCAGCTGCATCGTATAGAAAACCTTATTGGAAAGAGGGTAACGCGAGTAGCTCTGTCGGCAACCTTTTCAGATGCCAATGGCGTTATGTCATATCTTCGTCCTAACTCCTCCATTCCATGTGAGGTTATAACTGCAGCTAAAAGCAGTGAAGATAAGCTTTCTGTTCAGATTAAGGGGTATGATCATATAGCCCTGGATGATCCTGAACTTGAAGGCAAGGTGCTTCCAAAGGAGTTTGATGCTATCTCCGATGACATTTTCAGGCTGTTACGCGGTTCTACAAATCTGGTGTTCTGCAATTCCAGATTCTGTACAGAAACTCTTGCTGGAAAACTTGAGCAGAAAAGCAAGAGCAGGTTTGTTCCTAATGAGTTTTTCCCGCATCACGGTTCTTTATCAAAGGAGCTCAGAGAAAGCCTTGAATACCGACTGCAGGAGGGCAGATGGCCAACTACTGCTATCTGTACTGCCACTTTAGAGCTGGGTATTGATATTTCCGATGTCTCATCTATTGCCCAGGTTGAGCATCCTATTACTGTAGCCTCTTTAAGACAGCGATTGGGGCGCGCTGGTCGCCGTGAACATAATGCGGTTCTGAGAGTCTTTATTCCAGAAGCTCTGACAGATACTAAAAAAACTGAGCTTTATGAGGACACAGTTATGACTGTGGCCATGATAGAGCTACTATTAGAACGTTGGTATGAGCCTCCTTTAGAGCATGAATATGCCTTTTCGACACTTCTGCAGCAGACTCTGTCAGTGATTGCCTCTTATGGGAGTGTCTCTGCCAAGGCTCTGCATGAACTGCTGTGCAAGACCGGTCCGTTTTCTCTGTGTACTCCAAAAATCTTTATGCAGTTTTTAAAGTGTCTTGGAGAAAAAGATCTCATTGTACAGCTCAATGATGGCTCCCTGGCTTTAGGTCTTGAGGGTGAGAAAATTGTATCCAACTGGAATTTCTATGCGGCCTTTGATACACCAAAGGAATTCACAATTGAGCATGAGGGGCATCAGATAGGTACCATTCCTTTATCTCAGGATCTGATTATTGGTGATACCTTCCTTTTTGCCGGTCGAGGCTGGAAGGTTAATTTCTTCTCTCAGGAAAGACATCTGATTGGTGTTAAAGCTTATCCCCATGACGCTCAGCCACTGCAGATGAACGGAAGTGCCGGACATATTCACAATGAGGTCAGAAAGAGAATGTTTGAAATATACCGAAACCGAAAAGTACCGGTATATCTCAATAAGGTTGCCGCAAAACACGTTCAGCAGGGAATAGAGCAGTTTGAACGAATGCATCTTGAGCATTCACATATTTATGATGGTCCAACCGGAATTGCTCTGTTTCCATGGCAGGGGGACAAGGTAATCAGAACCATTGTGCTGATGCTCAAAAAGGAATCCATTGATGCCTCTGCATATAAATCTCATATAGAGCTGGCCTACACTCCAAAGGACAGTCTTAAGGTTGCGGTATACAATATTCTCAATTACGAGAATATAAGTGGAACCGATCTTATTAAAAAGGTTAATAATCTTGATCGTGAAAAACACGACAGCTATATTTCAATGGATTTAAAGCGAATGTCCTTTGCTTACAGTGAACTGGATATCGAAGGAGCTTTGGATTTCTTTAAAGTTTTGAGAAAAGAGCTTTAAGCATTTTAAGGAGAAGTCTGTCTATGAGCGGAGAAAAAATGTCTCCTCATCTGCAGCATACCATGGTTGAGACTCTTGGTATAAAAATGTTCAGAGATGAGAACGGAGTTTTTAAGGCAACCATGCCGGTTGACAGCAGAACCTGTCAGATATTCGGACTTTTGAATGGCGGTGCCAGTGTTGCTCTTGCAGAGAATCTGGCTGGCTTTGCCTCCTTTGAACTGTGTGAGAAGGATACTATTCCAGTGGGATCATGTGTAAGTGCCAATCACGTGGCTCCGGGCTTTTTCAATTCAGAAGTGCATGCTGTTGCTACTCCCGTAAAAATCGGGAAAACCGTTCATATCTGGAATGTGGATGTTTTCAATGAGAAAGAACAGCTGCTCTCAACCATCAGAATGACTAATTTAATTATCAAAGATACCCATAATTTAAGAGAGGCCATTATAAATGCGTCAGTGGACAAAGATTAAAGATTACGAAGAGATCCTTTTTGATTTTTACGAGGGTATAGCCCGTATTACCATTAACCGTCCTCGTTACAGAAATGCCTTTACTCCTCTGACTGTAGCAGAGATGAGTGATGCGCTTTATTACTGCCGTGAATGTGCCGATGTACGAGTTGTTGTTCTGACCGGTGCCGGAGATAAGGCTTTCTGTGCCGGCGGTGATATGAACTACAAGGGCCGTGGCGGTTATGTTGACGGAAAGGGAGTTCCAAGACTTAATGTCCTGGATGTGCAAAAGCAGATCAGATCACTTCCAAAGCCTGTGATTGCCATGGTTAACGGTTTTGCCATCGGCGGCGGTCATGTGCTGCATGTTGTATGTGATCTCTCAATTGCCTCAGAGACTGCCATTTTCGGTCAGACCGGCCCTAAGGTTGGAAGCTTTGACGCCGGTTTCGGTTCTTCCTATCTTGCACGTGTGGTAGGTCAGAAAAAAGCCCGTGAAATCTGGTTCCTCTGCCGTCAGTATAGCGCAAAGGAAGCTTTGGATATGGGACTTGTAAATACTGTTGTTCCTGTAGAGGAGCTTGAGAATACCACTGTCGAATGGGCACAGCGTATGATGGAATTAAGTCCTCTTGCTCTGCGCATGATTAAGGCTGGCTTGAATGCTGAACTTGATGGTCAGGCTGGTATTCAGGAGCTGGCTGGTGATGCCACCATGCTTTACTACATGACTGATGAGGCTCAGGAAGGCGGCAAGGCCTTTTTAGAGAAGAGAAAGCCTAATTTCAGCAAACTCAACAATCTACCATAATGCAGGACGGTATTTTAAATAAAAACTATACTCTGCTTTTTGCCAGAGGCTATCTGAAAGCACAGTCAGAGGAGATTCTGTCTTTAGAATATAGATCTCAGATAGAGAATCTGTATAAGGAGTTTATCTCTGATTCTGATTCAATAAGCGTTTTCAGCTCAGGCTCTACAGGCGAGCCTAAAGAACTGAAGCTTAAAAAGCAGTATATGCTGAACAGTGCTCATATGACATGTTCCTATCTTAAAATCCCAAAAGGAGCCTCCTCTCTTTTATGTATGCCCCTTAAATTCATCGGAGCAAAGATGGTGGTTATAAGAGCTCTGTCAGAGGAGCTTGAACTGGTGGCGGTCAATCCGTCATCACATCCTCTTTTGGGACTGAGAAAAGCTCCCTATTTTGCGGCAATGACTCCTGCTCAGGTATTTTCATCCCTGGAGAGTGAAGCTGAAAGAGAAATTCTTTTTAATATCAAAGAGCTGATAATTGGAGGCGGTGCTGTAAACAGCAGTCTTAAGGCTCAGCTGATGCTGTCTTCAAACCGTATCTGGTCAACTTACGGCATGACAGAAACTATCTCTCATATTGCCCTAAGACGTGTGAATATCGAGGATAGTTCTGAGGTAAATTCCAATGGATATGTACCGTTTGAAGGAGTGAGTCTGCAACAGGCACAGGATGGAACTCTTGTGATTGATGCCCCTTATATTGGAGTCAAAGCGCTTAAGACCAATGACGTGGTTGAGTTTAATCCAGATCGCTCTTTTAATATCCTCGGAAGAGTCGATAATATCATCAACAGCGGCGGTATCAAGATTCAGATAGAGAAGCTTGAAGAGCTTATAAGAGAAACTGTTGGCTGTGAATTTAATGTAACCTCAGTGGAATCCAGGAAGTATGGGGAAGTCGTATGTCTTCTCATGAAGAGTAACCCTGAGTCCCCTCAAGGCATATCTGATGAATCTATCCTGCGTCAGATAAAGGATAAGGTTCCTAAATACTGGGCTCCGAAGATTCTTCTAAGAACTGCTGTTCTTCCAAGAACGGAATCAGGAAAACCTGCAAGAGCTAAGCTTAAAGCTTTAGCTTCAGAACTGTATCAGAAGAAAGACTTATTCACGAAAGGAGAGTGATTTCTTGTTTAATTTCAGAGTGATAATCAAAAATGCGATGGAATATATATCGCTTGTCATGGTGATAGCTTTTTTCTCGGGAGTCTGTGCAAAAGGTCCTGAATGGCTCTCTGCATTTGATTATTCAACTATTCTCGGCAAGTTCGGAACTATTGCCGGAACCTCTGATAATTTTACAGGTCACGGAGATATCAGTGTCAGAAGTGCCTTTTTATTTGCTCTGTCCATAATTCCAGGAATCATTCTTTCATTAGGCGTGCTTTCTGTTGCAGGCTATCTTGGCGCACTGAATGCAGCAGGACGTATTTTTTCCTTTATTCTTAAACCATTATTAGGAATTCCTGGCTCATCAGCCTTTGCGATTATAAGTTCCCTGCAAAGCTCTGACAGTGGCGCGGTGATGACTAAAGATCTCTATGATCAGAGAATTATCAGCAAAAAACAACGCTGCATCTTTTCTGCCTTTGAATTCTCATCTGGCGGTTCTATAGGTGTATATCTGACAGCGATGCCTATCATTTCTGCTCATCTTAATCTGCCTATTCTGCTGCCTTTAGGTATTATTCTGATTATGAAGATTGTAGGAGCCAACCTCATAAGAGCTTATCTTTACGTAAGATATGATGAAATCTCAGAGAGTTACCCCGGTGAGGAAAGGGCCGCTGTGCTGAACACTAGAAAGCAGAACATCGAGGATATTACAAATATAGCTGATGCCTTCATAAGCGGAGCCAGAAGAGCCATCAATATCAGTCTTAACATTATGATGCCGAACGTGATTATGGCTTTTGTTCTGACTGTAGTCCTCATGAAAATCGGAGCTATGGAATTTTTAGGGAAGATTGGCTCTCCTCTGATGCAGCTATTTGATTTAAACGGTCAGTCCATGGTGGTTCTGGTCTCAGCCTGGTTCTCCGGCCTGGGTGGTGTGGCCATGGGGGCAACCATGTGTGCTACAGGAGAGATTTCTCAGACTCAGCTGGCAATTATTACTCCGGCTATTTTCCTGATGGGGGCTCAGCTGCAGTATATGGGGCGAATCCTCGGAGTAATAGGACTTGAGTTTCGTAACTATAGACTGATGTTTGCCATCAGTATTATCAATGCGTTCCTGTCTATTCTAGTTATGAAGGCGATTGTCTGAAAAGGTGGAAGCTACTGAACCAGGGCTGAATTTTTATTTTCCTGAAGAATTCTAATTAACTACTTGTGGTACTGATAAATTCTGTTTCCGAATAACATCTTTGAGCATAAGTTTTTTGAACTATAACAAAGTCGAAGTGCTGAGATTGAGCTTTTCTATTTATCTACGGTTTTGTTGCTAAGCAGGAGAAGCCCAAGCTAGTAAAACCAATACTAGAAGTACAATTAAGAAGATTTTAATTTGAAAATTTCTTGTTGCACAAATAAGTTAGCTGGCTTACCAATAGGATCTGGCAGGCTCCTATTGGATTTTTCTACCTACTACGGCTTAAACCGCATATTCATTTTACCTCTTCTTTTTGTTTGATTTTTAAATAGTTATTTCTCATAACTTATCTCAAATCCTTCCTAACTCTAATTCTAGATTGTTGTGTTCTGGTTTTGGAAATGGTCTTGCAGTGGCATCGTGTTTGCTAGATTTTATAAACGTTTGGTGCTCAGAAGTGAGAACCTACAATAATGAGAATAGAGTAGAACGGTCAGAATATATAAAATATTGGGTTAAAAAAATTAAGGAAAAGTAGGAGATCTTGTTTATTTATTCTTTTGTTGTGAAAGCCGTTTTTTACTGCAAAACAGTCTGACGCTTCAGACTGTTATGTTATATCTTTTATGCTGTTCTAATCTATCCTCTGGCTCAACCTGCACTCTGAGCCAACAAATACAATCGCATAGCAGTCAAGAGGATGATTACCGACCTTTTCTTTTAGAACTGTACCCTGTCGGTATCTTTCGATTTCCTCTTTTGCCTCTAATAACTTACCTTCAACAGCAGGCTTGCTGCCATCATTTTTATGCAGGTATTTAAGCTCTAACAGGAAATTGTGTCCGTTAGGATAGGTATTCTTTACAAAGATATCAGCAAAGCCTTTACCGGTATAAAACTCAGTATATGATTTAAGCTGCCTGTCGCCACCGTTGTTGATAATACTGTCACATATCAGCTGCAGTGCCATCTCGGTAAATTTTCCTAAAGACTGTGGATTTATTTTTTTCTCTATCTGCTCTGTTAATGTCTCAAGGAGAGTTGTTATATCAGCAGTCTCTTCATACATAGAGGATAAATCCTTGTAGACATCCGATCTGTAGCCAATAGCCATACGGCAGTAGTCTAGGAACAGTTTCTCATAGACTTTATTGGGAATGACAAAACATGTAATTCCTTTTTTTCTGGAGGTTTCTGTATCAATTGTCAGATATCCCAGGTGATAAAGCAGAGATACCATCTGAGATTTATCAAAATAATTGGTACTGTTAAGATTCATCTTGTCAGGTAATTCTGTCACAATAGGCGCTTTGTTAAACATTGCCCTGACTATTTCGTCTCTGACATCGTCCTCACAGAGATTCAGCATTCCGTTGAGTTTGCCTGCATCATCATTCAGAGAGATTTCATTCAGCAAAGGAAGTTCCCTTTCCAAAATTAATCTTCCAAGATAGGCAAGACAGAGATTAGAATTACACATTTTCAGTTTTGCTTTTTTCTCAAAAGCGTAACCGTCAAAGTTTTCTTCCATAATCTGCATTAGCTGCTCTTTGGAAATATCTGGCAACTGTGAAAAATCCACAGTCTCATCAATAACCTCTGATAACTCATCATGAGTAAAACCTATCATCTCATTGAATAATGATATTGAACTGATATTCGTTGCTATATTAAAGCCCGAGGTTACAGAATCTAAAGAAACCGATGACACCCCTGTAATAAAGAATCTGTCGATGCTGCCATTTCCTTCTCCTCTATAAAATTTCTTTAATAGAGCATAGAATCTCTTGATGAGTCCTTCATGACCTTCAGCCGTTGATGTTATATCCTTGAAGGCTTCTTTATTTCTGGTCAGAATTTCATTGGCGAAGTGATCATACTCATCAATGATTACATACAGATACTCCCCTTTCTTCGCCTTATTTGAGAAATTATTCAGAAAAACAAGCATAAGATCCGTTGCCGTTTTATAACTTGAAAAATCTAGCTGCTTTTGAGAAAGACCTTTATCTGGGTAGGTATTACTAAAGGAGTTAATTGCACTGCCTACAGAAGTGAGAAATGTATAGTTAACCTCCGAAGGTTCTGAGGAAACATCTGAAAAATCAAAATGAATGACGTAATATGAACTGGCTAGAGGGGTTCTGTGATCATATATCCAGGTACCTTTGAAATTCTTTTCGAAGGTATCTTTTTTAGCGATATCGTAGTAGCAGTGCAGCATACTTGCAGTAAGGCTCTTTCCAAAACGTCTAGGTCGAAGGAATACAGGAACACTGGTTACGGCATTATTCTCAAGGTAATCAATAAAACGGGTTTTATCAATATAAATACCACCTTTATCTCTAATCTCAGATAGAGAGCGCATCCCAACTATGATTTTTTTCTTATCCATATTGATTCCTTATACATCACTTCTCAAATTATAAAGGAACATGACATGTTTTTTGACTCTTTTATTTTGATTGTTTAGATATTACATCATGAATCCCAAAGGTTTATTCTTTTATTGTTCCTATGCAGAAACTTTTATTCTATACAACAATATTTTCAGAATTATTGAATTTTATTATTCACATTCTATGTAATTCGTCTTTTAAACTCATATAATGGTGTCACGGACAATATATATCGAATTTAAATAATACGAAACCTAAGGGATTTATCGTGAAAATAGTACGACGTGATATCGTTGATGATAGTCACCTGCAGACCTATGTATCCGATCCGATTATCCGGCAGATACTTGCAAGACGAGGCATCAAATCAGAAAGTGAGGTTACCTGTCAGCTTTCAGATATCTACCATTACAGAGATCTGCATGATATAGACAAGGCAAGTAACATCATTGCCGATGCCATTGAAAACGGAGATAAGATTCTGGTTTCTGGTGATTATGATGTTGACGGTATTACAGGTACAGCCCTGGGGGTAAGGGGGCTTAAGGATTTAGGTGCCTCTGAGGTTAGATATTTTGTCCCATCAAGATATGAGGGTGGCTACGGCGTCAGCAATGAGACTGTAGATGATGCCGTTTCTCATGGAGTTAAGCTGCTTCTGACCGTGGATAACGGTGTCAGCTGTCTTGAATCAATCAATTACGCTAAGAGCAAAGGTCTTAAGGTTGTAATTACAGATCATCATGAAACTCCTGAACTGTTGCCGGATGCTGATGCAATAGTTGATCCTAAGCTTCCTGAAGATAAATTCCCTTCAAAAAATCTCTGCGGTGCCGGTGTTCTTTTCTATGTTCTGGTTGCAACCAGAGCTGTTCTTCGTGATCGCGGTTTCTATAAGACTTCCAAGGTGCCTCTCATTGCCAGATTCCTTGATCTGGTGGCCTTAGGGACTATTGGCGATGTTATGCAGCTTGATGCCAACAACCGCAAGCTGGTCAAATATGGCTTTGACAAGATCAAAGCAGGCAAATCTATTATCGGTATCAAGGCTCTGGCTGCCTCCTGTCGAGTTGATCTTGCTGCCATAAATTCTGTAAGCATTGCCTTTGATCTCTGTCCAAGACTGAATGCTCCCGGCAGAATCAAGCTGGAGAACAATCCTGCGGTTTCCTTGATGTTAACCGACGATGAGACCGAAGCCTGCATTATTGCCCGTGATCTTGAGATGTGTAACAAGCGTCGTGGTGACTATGAGCGTGTTTTTCTCAAGGAAGCCACAGAGGATGCTCTAAAGCAGGAAGGCAACTGTGCGATTGTGCTTTACAGACCTAACTGGCTGGTTGGCTTGGGCGGCCTTATAGCCAGCAGAATCAAGGAGAAGTTCTCTGTTCCTTGCTTTGTATTCTCTGGCTCAGGGGATGAACTTGCAGGATCCGCCCGTTCTGTTCCTGGTTTTAGCATTGTTAAGAATCTTCAGCTTTTATCAGAGAAATGTCCTGATCTTCTGATTAGATTCGGTGGACATGCTATGGCGGCAGGTGCTTCCATTCATAAGGATAACTTTGAGAAGTTCAAGGAGCTGTTTAATCAGGTGGCAAAGGAGAATCTTGGAAATCCAAATGATGAAGAGATTATTTCTGACGGAGAACTGCCTTCTAACTATCTGACCATCGGTTTTGCCCGTGATCTTGAGGCTTATGGTCCATGGGGCAATGGGTTTGAAGAACCTTGCTTTGACGGTGAGTATACAGTTGAGGATGTAATTCTGGTTGGAAACCGTCATCTGCGTTTCTCGCTCCGCAACGATGATGGCTCCTATATGAGAGGAATAAAACTTCGGGCAACTCCAAGCGAGCGCGAAATCAAAGCCAATATGAGAGTAAGAGCGGTATACACCATTGGTGTTAACCACTATATGGGCTCTCAGCGTCTTGAAATCAAAATTTCCTCAATTGAAAAAGTCTAAAAAAAAGCCTGAAATAGAATTTCAGGCTTCAAGTTTTGTTTGATTGAATTGCCTATTTCTTCTGGATGCGGCTGTTTGCATACATGGCTGCACCGATGATTCCCGCAAGATTCAGTGTTGTTGCAGGAACAACCTTTGTTTTCAGGGTCAGCTGATCTTTATATTTTTCAAATTTCTTTGATACACCGCCGCCCAGCACGATAAAATCAGGTGAAGTTAAAAATGCTATGTATTCAAGGAATTTATTCAGTCTTTCTCCCCATTCCTTAAATTTCAGATCTTCCTTTTCTCTTACTGAATCTGCACAGTAATGCTCGGCAATATCTCCCTTAAACTTTATATGACCAAATTCAGTATTAGGGAACATCTGTCCGTTGTAGAAAAGGGCAGATCCGATACCGGTTCCAAGTGTTAAAAATAAAACTGATCCCTTGTAGCCCTTTACAGCGCCAAAGCTTAATTCTGCAAGACCGGCCACATCGGCATCGTTGGCAACGAAAACATCCTGACCAACAGTCTTTGAGAATAATTCTTCAACCTTTACGTTAATCCAAGTCTTGTCAATATTTGCTGCAGTAAGAACTTCTCCGTTTATGACTCTGGCAGGGAAACCGCAA
Organism: uncultured Succinivibrio sp.; assembly: GCF_902756765.1. NCBI lineage: Bacteria > Pseudomonadati > Pseudomonadota > Gammaproteobacteria > Aeromonadales > Succinivibrionaceae > Succinivibrio > uncultured Succinivibrio sp. Next base: position 18,432 of record NZ_CACVSS010000026.1, read on the forward strand.
CCGATTGGACCTTTATAGCCAATCTGTTTTACCAGCTCCTTTAGAGTCTCTGCTACAGCCTCTGGAGTTGCTGGCTGTGGTGTAGGGATTCTTAGTCTTTCTGTTTTAAGTTCGCCTGTCTCTGTATCGACAATCGCGCCTTTAATTCCGCTGCCACCAATATCAACACCCAAAATTTCCATGGAAAACCCCTTGATCTGACGTAGTTATTCATTTTTTCTGAGTATAGACAATAAACAAGCTGAACTTCCATAGAAATTATTTAAAAGATAGAGGTTTAGTCAAAAAAAATAGGAAAACTGTGTACTTTGAACCGGTTATTGTGTCTAAATAAGTTTTTTCTAAAAAAAATACTGCAGAATAGTGTGAGATCTCTCCAATTTGGCATCAGAAAGCATAATTCTGTGCTAAACTTTTGAAAGAGTAGGTGTTTTTTATTATCAGATGTTTTTTTGTTATGGAAAAGGTCTTTTGCATTAGTTATTCAGATTTTGGATATCTTTTAAGCGAACAGGACTGGAAGGTCGAAATAAAGAAGCTTGATGATTATGACTACGGTGTCTTTGAAGATATCCTAAGCAGTGGACAGTTCCTGATTAAAAGAAGATTTCTTTCTAATTTACCGGATATTTTCGATGACTGCTCTGAAACAAAGAGTGAACCGGTTCTGCCCGAGGACATAAAACGCTTTATCTTCCAAAGAGGGGATAGAGAGGTTTATGTTATATCCTCTACGGATTTTGAGCAGCTGTTCTCTTTGGACAGCCGTGATGAGTATGGCTGTGTGTTCGTTGAGCAGAACAGAATCACCTGTAAATGTGCTGATCCAGAAGATCTTGCCGAGGATGTTGTTATTCTTGCGTCCGGTGGTATTGATCTTAACAATCCTGACCTTAATCTCTAAGAGGTTGTCAAATGTCTAAATTACCATACGAAGTTTTTACAAGTGATGAAGTAAAACAGATTGAGGCTGATCATGCTAAATCTCATAACGGACATTGCTTTGATCTAATGCAGAAGGCAGGAAAATCTGTATTTGACTATATTGTACGTGAGTGTGGTGACGCAAAGGAGGTCTGGGTTTTCTGCGGAAAGGGCAACAATGGCGGAGACGGTTATATAGTGGCTTCACTGCTTTTGGAGAACGGCATTAAGCACCGTGTGTTTGCAACGGGTATCCCTCACGAAGGTTCGGAGGCCAGTTTTGCCTATGAGCTTTTTGTAAAGCAGGGGGGAAGTGTTGAATACGAGCTGCCTAACAACGGACTGGTAAGTGACTCTCCATCAGAAATCATTCATGTCTCAAAGCCTGATCTGATTATTGATGCTCTGCTTGGTACCGGAATTGAGTCTGCACCAACTGGAATTACGGCCAAATGGATCTCCTACATAAATAAGCTGAATACCTTTACTGTAGCAGTGGATGTTCCATCCGGTGTCTGTGCAGATACCGGCGGTGTTCCGGGCATGTGTGTCTGCGCCAATGCCACCGTCTGCATGCTGGCTTTAAAACCAGGTCTGCTTACCTCCGATGCTGTGGATTTTGTGGGAGATATTGAGTTTGCATCACTGGATGTGGATACCTCAGGCTATCATGAGCTTTTAACTGAATCCTCATACAAATCTCCTCTTCCTATCTATCAGGTTGGCTTTGATGATCTTGAAGAGGAGCTGCCAATCAGGCTTCCTTCTTATAACAAGGGCGATAACGGTAAGGTCCTGATAATCTCTGGTGCCAAAGGGATGGGCGGTGCTGCAATCATCTGCGGTAACGGAGCCTTAAGAAGCGGTTCCGGTCTGGTGAAGATCGCTATGGATCCGTCAAATGTGACCGCGATGCTGTCTGTAAGACCTGAACTGATGAGTGTAGATCTCTATGATGATAAGGCTATTCTTGAGAGTATAAGCTGGGCAGATGCCATTGCTATTGGACCTGGACTTGGAATCAACGAGAGAACAGCTCAACTGATATCTCTGCTATCTGATATCGAGGATCAGAATCTGGTGTTTGATGCGGATGCCCTTAATGTGCTGGCAACCTTTGAGCAGGATTACTACAGAGAAAACCGTGTACTGACTCCACATCCAGGAGAGGCTGCAAGAATGCTGAACATAAGTCCTGACGAGGTTAATGCCGATAGACTGTCTGCCTGTTACAAACTGCAGCAGAAATTCGGAGGCGTGGTCTTATTAAAAGGTCCTGGTACCATTGTCTGTGACGGCGAAAAACTTACTATAATTCACGAAGGTGCTCCTTCTCTTGCTACCGGTGGAGCAGGTGATCTGCTGACTGGTATAATAGTATCCCTTTTAGGACAGGGCTTATCTCCTGAAAAGGCTGCTATTGTCGGTGCTGCTCTGCATGGAAGAGCAGGCTATATTGAAGGCATGAAAAGGGGTATGATTGGCACGCTGCCAATGGATTTATGTCAGAATATACGAGAACTTATTAATGTCAAAGACTGAATTTAAGATAGAAGGGGAAGAGCAGACTGTTCGTTTAGGAACTCTTATGTCTGAGCTTTGTGTTCCTTATGCTGTAAAGAATTCAAAAAGTGTGCTTATCTTTTTAGAAGGAGATCTTGGTGCAGGAAAAACCACTTTTTCCCGAGGTTTTATTGAAGGCTGCGGCTATAAGGATATTGTCAGATCACCTACCTACACTCTTGTTGAGCCTTATGACTTTGATAATTACAGTATCTATCATTTTGATTTATATCGACTTTTAGATCCTGAGGAACTAGAGTACATGGGGATCAGAGATTATTTTGAAAGAACCTCTGTATGTCTGATTGAGTGGCCTGATAAAGCTCAGGGCTTACTGCCTGAGGCTGATATAAGAATTGCTTTAAGTTATTCTCAGAACAGCAGAACTGTTGTGATAGAATCATCAGTACTTTCACAGGATGAATTAGACAGGATTGCCTCCTGTTTCCGTTAGAACAATGATTGTGATATCCAGATTTAAAATATTATTTCCAATACTGTGGGTTATGTGTCTTCTGATACCTGAGGTGGCTTATTCTCAGGAGGTTTACAAACTCAGAAACTATCATAATTCAGAGAAAACCCGTGTGGTTCTGGATACAGAATCAAAACCGGACTTTTCTACGGCGCTGTCCAAAGACAAGTCTGTTATGGCTGTTCGTATCAGAAATATTGATAATCTGTCCAAAGCTCCTCAGGGAGGAAAGTTTAAGCCTCAAAGCTGTCTTAGTTCTGTTGCGAAAAAGACAGACGGCAGGGATGTCCGCTATATTTTCTCACTGAAAAGCTGTGAAACTCCAAAAACCTTTATTCTGGCACCCTCCAAGGATTCTAAGAATTACAGACTGGTAATTGATTTTCCTCATGGCAAGGCTGTTTCCTCTCTGGCCTCTGATAATAAAGCTCAGATAAAGAGTGTAGAGACCAGAGGCGCTCCAGTAAATGCAGCAAAAACTTCAGGTGTAGATACTTCAAAGTCACTGGCTGCACAGGAAAGAGATCTCTTTATTCAATATTCAGTTGCAGGCAAGGATGGTTTTAGAACCATGACTCCTGCCAATGCCACAATCTATAATCAGAAACTTAAAGAATTAAGAGAAAATTATAAAAAGGCTCAGCTTGAACAGGATGAGGCTCTTGCTGCTGAACGTCAGAGCTCTGCTGTAAAGAAGAGCCGCAGTTCTAGAATCGAGGTTGAAGAAGAGGTTGCTGATACTTCAGCTCCTCCAGTTCCAGTGAATGCAACCCCTGTAGCCAGACCTTTTATTATCGCTATTGATGCAGGTCATGGTGGCAAAGACCCAGGTGCAATAGGCAAGCGAGGGGTAAGAGAAAAGAATGTTACCCTTGCAATCTCCAAGGCTCTTGTAAGTTATATTAATTCAAACAAATCCTTTAGAGGAACTCTGATTCGCTCCTCTGATATCTTTATTGATCTGGACAGACGTTCTGAGATTGCAAGAAAGCGTAAGGCTGATCTTTTAATCTCAATTCATGCAGACTCGGTCGCCTCAGGAAGCTCCACAGCCAGAGGAGCAAGTGTTCTTGTTCTATCTGAAAACAGAGCTGAGCGCGAGAATGGCAAAATCCTGAAGAACCATAAACAGACTCAGCTTATAGGCGGTGCAGGTGAGGTTATGGATCAGAGTGTGGGAAATCCTTATCTGGCAACAGCTATTTTGGACATGTCATCTACCAATTCCCGTTCAGAAGGTAATCTTCTGGCAAAGGAGATCCTGCGTTCATTAGGTTCCTTCACCCATTTAAGAAAGAGTCAGCCTATATCAGCCTCTTTAGCGGTACTGAAGTCTCCTGATATTCCTTCTCTTCTGATTGAAACCGGATATCTTTCAAACCGTTATGAGGAAATCCAGCTTAATCAGCCAAATTACCAGAAGCAGATTGCATACCATATCTATCTAGGTATTAAATCCTATTACGAGAAATATCCTGCCCAGAAAATCAAATCCAGACAGGAATCATATGCCAGAACCAAACAGATTGGCGGCAAGCGCAGTATAACTGTTAAGAAAGGCGAATCCCTGTCTATCATTGCCAATCGCTATGGAACAACTGTCAGTGAAATCAAGAAGTTAAATTCACTGAAAAAAGATACTCTATCCGTAGGTCAGGTCCTATATCTGCCTTAAAAACGGTACAACGCCATGTCTTCAATCAAATTATTGTCCAAACAGTTAGCAAGTCAGATCGCTGCAGGCGAGGTTGTGGAAAGACCTGCCTCAGTGGTTAAGGAACTGCTTGAAAATGCGGTTGATGCCGGTGGGACAAATATTCTTTGCGAAATCCGAAATGCAGGAAAGGTTTTGATTCGCGTGAGAGACAACGGCAGCGGTATTGTAAAGGATGAACTGCCTCTAGCCTTAGCTCCTCATGCTACATCAAAAATCTCAAGTGTGGATGATCTGGCTGCAATTACGACCTTAGGCTTCAGAGGAGAGGCTCTGGCCTCTATTGCCTCAGTATCCAAACTGGTATTAACCTCAAAGACTGCCGATGAGGAGAATGCCTATTCTGTCAGTGTAGAAGGACCTGAGCAGAATCCAACTATTCTTCCTGCTGCTCACCCAACCGGTACAACCGTGGATGTAGGGGAATTATTTTTCAATACACCTGCCAGACGGCGTTTTTTAAAGTCTGACAGAACGGAGTTTGCAAGAATTAAGGATACCTTTACCAGAGTTGCGCTGGCTCATCCTGACGTTGGGTTTGAATTTGTCTCAGATTCTAAAACCATCACAAGAGTAACTGCAGCCAAAGGTGAAGGTATTGATATAAAGCGAACATCCACCCTGATAGGCGCAGAATTCGGTGTTCAGGGAATGCGGGTTAGCTGTGAGGATCCAAATCTTAAAATAGAGGGCATGCTCCTGCCACCTCCACGTGAAGAAGAAGCTCTGGCGGAGAAAATCTATATCTTTCTCAACGGTAGACCTTTGGCAGACAAGGTCGTTACTCATGCTCTGAAGGAAGGTTTTTTTGAGGTATTGGGCAAGACTCTGCCTATACGATGCGTCCTCTATATGGAGATTGATCCTGCCAAGGTTGATGTGAACGTTCATCCTCGAAAGGATGAGGTAAGATTTCATGAGACCTCGCTGATACATGATCTGATTGTAGACAGTATCGTCTATACCTTAAGAAAGAACGGTATCGGTTCTTATCAGCAGATGATTGACAATGATCCTCTGGGACAGCAGATTCTTTCTCCTGAATCTATTCCTGAGGAGATGCATAAGGTGTCACCTCACGCAACCTCCTATGACATCAGAAGCAGTGAACTCCCTGCTTTTCCATCCGGAGTCAGTGCGGTTATTGATATTAATAAATTTGCAGACAGAGGTCGTCCTGTAATTATCAGGTCGTCCGATAGAAATAATTCCACCTCAGGTGCTATCGGTAGTAATGGTTCATCTACATCTTCTACGATGAGCAGTTCTTCTTCTGAAATGCACAGAGGTCTTAAGACTAATTTTGCAACAAATCCAGAAGATATCCAGCGAAATATCAGTATCTACCGATCCTCTGTTGCTGCCTCGAATATCAGTCTGAATGCCAGAACCAATCTGGAGACGGATACCTTTAGGTCTGCTGAGCACGATAATGGAATAGAACTTTTAGATCAAATTACTGAGAAAACTGCGCTTATCAGAGTTCAGTCCAGATTCTATCTTCTGAATCTGCAGATTCTAAGAACTCATCTTCTCTCTGTGGAATACCGTCAGGAGCTTATGGCAAACAGAGTTGAACGCTTTAAGATGACGCTGCCTTATACGCTTAATCATCTTGATGAAACTCTATGCAGAAAGCTTAAAGAGAATTATTTCACGCTGCAGAAATGCGGTTTTGTTCTGAGAGTGTTAAAAAACAAGGTGGAACTGCTGGAAATTCCGGTAAAACTTAAAGGAGCTAATCTGGCAGGTATTGCCGTAGAAATGTTTAGCCTGATTATTTCCAATGTTTCTGCCCTAGATAGTGGTGAATGCCCAGAAGCTCTAGCCAGAATCATTGGTTCAAACATTGTGTTAGGAGCAAATTCAACCTCAGCTGAAGAGCTAATCAGCAGAGTTTCTGAGCCTGACTCTCTTCCTGAAATAAAGAATGCTGTAAAGGAACTGAATCTTAAACAGCTTGCTCTTGATTTTGAGACTAGTCTATGAAGAATAAAGCCCTGGTCATACTAGGACCAACCGCATCTGGAAAAACTTCTCTGGCCCTTAATCTTGCCAGATATCTTAAGATTGAGATCATCAGTCTTGATTCTGCTCTTATATACAAGGGAATGGATATCGGTACGGCAAAACCTACAAAGACCGAGTTAAATTCTGTCCCTCACCATCTTATTGATATCTGCGATCCGGCCCTGAGCTACAGTGCAGCAAATTTCCGCGAAGACTGCATCAGACTGGTGGATGAAATCTCAGCTAGAGGCGCTCTGCCGGTTATATGCGGTGGCACCATGATGTATTACAAGTCGCTTGTGGATGGTTTATCTCCTCTGCCTCAGACCGATCCTAAGGTTCGTGAGAAGATTGCGAAGGAGGCATCGGTTTATGGTTGGCCTAAGATGCATGAAAGACTTAAGGAGGTTGATCCTGTCTCTTATGCAAAACTTAATCCAAACGATAAGCAGAGAGTTTCCCGTGCTCTTGAGATTTACGAGATGACCGGAAGGGCAATGTCATCCTTTTTTGATACCAAAACTGACAGCTGTCCCTTTGACCGTCTTGAATTTATTCTGCTTCCTGAAAATGATGATCGTGAGGAGCTCAGAAAGCTTATTCGCAAAAGATTTGAGAGCATGGTTGATAATGGCCTCATTGACGAGGTTTCAATTCTAAAAGCCAGAGGTGATCTGAACCTTGAGATGCCATCTATGCGATGCGTTGGTTACCGTCAGGTATGGGAATACCTAGATGGTAAATACGACAGGGAAGAGATGATTGAACAGTGTGTGATTGCAACTGCACATCTTGCCAAGCACCAGATGACCTGGCTTCGTGGCTCTCTGTCAAAAGATCAGAATTACCTTCTGAAAAAGCGTCTGAATATTGGCGATCCTAAGAATCTTGAACTGGTTTTAGATGCGTTAAGGAGCTCAGGAATTGTTTCTGGCTGTTTGGTATAGTTTAAGGTGAACTGTTGTAAGGAATAATAAGCAGACCTGTTTTCTGTCCTTAAGTCATGGTTTAACAATGAGGACCTATCTATACTCTTATTCGTCATCTGCCTTGAGCTGTACGAATAAATCATCTATGTTTTTTGCTTTGTGAACACCTATTCCTAATTTACTGTTTTCTAAAGCGCAGATTGTTTCTTCATTGGGCTGCTCATCAAAACAAAGAGATTCTGTCTCCAAAGCCTCAAATTCTTTTTTAAACTTAGGCTCTTTTGATTTCTCTTCTCGAACTTCTCTAAATGTAACGTTCCTTGAAAGATTTTTCCTTAGAACCATAACATGTTAAGAAGCAAAACTCAAAAGTTGCTTTATTGTTCTAGTCACGGCAAGTTTTGTTCAACTCCCCTATATGGTTCAATTCCTGTGCTAAAATCTTATATAGAAACAGTAAAGAGGCGTTTATGAAGAAAGATGTTTTGTTTTTAACAGGTATTGAAGACTTTTCAACAGTAATTGAAAAGAATGCATATTACGTAGATA
>NZ_CACVSS010000027.1:0-28583 GCF_902756765.1 uncultured Succinivibrio sp.
GATAAAAACAGACCAGATTTTTTATAGGAAGCCTCAATATCTAAGAACAGCTGATCAAGGGCAACGCCAATAATAAAATGTATGCGATGATCACTTTCATGCAGGTATTCAAGAAGATTACACCAGTCAAAGGCAAACATTGAGGCGTAGAACAGATCTGGATCAGGTTCAACCAGTACCAGGTTCCCAATTTCCACCTGTTCATACAGTCTTGCTAGATGATATCCAAGCCCGACACCGATCATTAGACAGTTTGGAAAAGATTTAACATCCTTAATCAAAAGCTCTTTATTTCGAGGAAGAGAGTTCTCAATTTCTACTGCATGATTACTGTATTTAAAATGAATTTGTCCATAAGGGTCAAATTCCAGCTGATATTTAGTCTGCTGTACCTTTGCTGTGGCAAGGAAATTATCCATCTCCTCCTGACAGTAGGCAATCGGATCTTCAGTTTTATAGAAGAACTCATTCTCTTTAGTAAAAATAAGGTTAGGAATACCGTTCTGAGTACAGAAGAACTCAAAACTTTTAACAGGAGTATATTTATCAAATCTTTTGGCTATATCAGGATAATACTTTTTAAAAGTCTCAAGATTATGGCAGAAACGCTCTTCAAGGAACTGATACATCTGAGACTGGATTTCCTTTAGTTCTTCAAGATTCTGAGCGGATAATTCCTGATTATTTAGAGAATCAATTTCATCTTTTGTATTAGTCTGCATAAATCCCAAGCCTATTTATTTATAAAAAACTGACAGCAATTCAGAAAGATAGTGGTTATTTATCTTTATTATCTAGTTTACAAGAACCGGTCTTCACAAACTCAAATGTAGATTTGATTTTTCTTATTCAATTTTGGAGTACGGTCTACAACGCAAAAAAAGAATAAATGCTATGATACTAGAAGCTAATAACTATCTCAATTTTAAAGAAAATTTTAAATGACAGAAAAAATAAACAATCCTTTTGTACATAAGGATACTGAATTAGAGCAACTTGAAAAAAAATATGCGGATATCTTTGTAGAAAGTCTGAAAGATCTGCATGAAATAACCGAGCTTCAGGTGGTAATGAAGCAGGATCTGGTTTACCGTTTTCAAAGAAATATAGAAGCCTTCAGGAAATATATTCCAGAGGTTGCAAAGCAGTTTGAGAACTATAAGCCCAAAACCAGAATGGATTTTTTCTGTCTGAAAAATGAGATACCGAATCTGATTTTTACTGACAATAACGACATACTGTATAAAACCGATAATCCTTTTGAATTATCAAAAAATCAGATTGATAAAATCATAAACAATACCAGGATCTCCCAGCTAAGATACCTGACCGAATATGATCCTTACGGGCAGTTGCATTTTAAATACAACAACCGTCTGATTGAAATTGAACAATCCAAAATAAGAGAGCAGAACATAACGCCAAAGCAGATTGCATCTCTGCCAAACTGTGTCATGCTGGGTATAGGTCTAGGCTATCCTTTAGCTGATCTCTACAATCAGGTGGAAATCGCCAATCTGATCATAGTTGAACCAAATCTTGATATATTCTATGCCTCACTTCAGGCTTTTGAATGGGCTCCATTTCTGGATTATATCTTTGAAAACAAGCTTGGCATTCATCTGATGCTGGGACAGAACTCAGATCAGTTCTTTCTTGATCTGGAGAAGTTCTATAACCGTCACGGAAGATTTCTCTCAGGAACCTGGCTTGGCTTCACCCATTATTCAAATAAGAAGGTTAGAGAGTTTGTCGCCCTATTTGGCAAACACTACAGATCAATAAATGCCGCCATGGGCTTTACAGATGATCATCTCTTCGGAGCTTCTCATGGCTGCTACGCAATTTTAAATCATAAGAACTTTGTTCTGAATACTCCATTAAAAGAGTCTTATAAGAAGCTACCGGTATTTATCATCGGTTCAGGGCCTTCCCTTGATCATGATATTCCTTTCATACGCAAGTATCAGGATAAAGCTATCATTATTGCCTGTGGAACAGCTATTGATGCCCTATATCACGCAGGAATCAAACCTGATTTCTACGCCAATACAGAAAGAACACCGCAGATAAAGCAGGCTTTAAGCACAATTCCGGACAAGCATTTCTTAGATGACATCGTGCTCTTAACAGGAGATGTCTGCCATCCATATACTTTAAATGAATTTAAGCATACTGCTATCTTCGGCAAACCTGATGAGCCTTTATATCCATATCTTGCCATGAATTTTCCTGAGTACAGAAAGGTTCAGTATCTGCAGCTTATGAATCCGCTTGTAGGAAATATGGGGCTATCAGGTGCAATATTTTTAGGTTTTGAAAATCTCTACCTGTTTGGACTTGATAACGGTAAGAAATTAGGAAGTAACACCATGCACTCTGAATATACAACCCTCTACAAAGAGAGAGGCGTTGGTGATACTGGCGGCAACTATACCATCACAAAAACAGTTCCTGCTAATTTCGGAGGCAAATGTGAAACAGGATATCTGTTTGATATGTCTCGTCGAAACATGGATTTTCTACTGCAGATGGAGAAACTAAACAGAAAAAAACTTGTCTGCCATAACTGCTCAGATGGAGCCTTACTCGAGCAGGCTGCACCGGTTCACAGTGATGAATTATGCGTTACATTTGAGAAACTTCCTGATATCGACAAAAAAGCATTTTTCTCCTATATCACAAAAGAAAAAACTGCAAAGATAAATCTTTCTGAAGAACAGCTCACAAAGGCTTTCGATAAGGAAATATTCACACAGACCTGCAATAAATTAAAGGAAATCATCCAGAATAAACCTGATAACCGAGTTGAATACATAAAGAACATGGAGACGGTATCAGAGGTTCTATACTATCTGAAAACAGCTCCTTCTACCTATTTTTACGGAGCAGCATTAGAAGGATCTATTCAGACTTTCTTCATGCAGATAGCAAGAATGCTATATCACAGCAAAGATGAAAAAGCATGTATTGATCTTGCCAATCAGGGTATGGATGTTATAGGCGACTTCCTTGATGAAGTGCCAGACTTATTCAGTCATATGCCTTTTATATACCTAGGAGAACATCAGCAAATCTACAAGAATGGAAAAGTCGGTGTGGATATGCCTCACTGCAAAGCTCCTGACCTACCCAAAATGCATATTCTTGTAAAAGATGACGGTTATGAAGATCCTCTAGCAAAATTTGTTAAAAAGTATGAATAGATTGCGGTCCAATTTTAGGTATAACATTGTTTATGCTTGAACAAAATTTGGTTATATAGGCTAGATCTAATTTGATACTGCCACATACTTTTGTTTATTACTCTTTGGTTTTTCAGGATTAGTCATACGCAACAGCCCTTTTTCCAAAAGGGGTTTAACAATATAATTCATGGTATAAGTCTGAGATTTTCCTGTTAAAGTAATAATCTCTGCTCTTGAACGAGGTGTATAGCAGAAATCGAGGACCGCTTTTGCCATTTCTTTGCTATTTTTTATTGTAATTTCTGGAGTAATTGTTTCTCCATTTCTGAAAGTTACAGAAAATAAACCTCGTGACACTTTAAATATAGGCTCAGGTAAGCCAGAATTTTTTAATTCTTTTCTGATGGTAGGAATACCTGAATATCTATTCTCTGTGACAGAGAGAAGTTCCATAATATTTGCCAGAGCAGGATTGCGTGTTTCAGGTCTACCTCTTCCAAGTTGTTAAACTGCACCGCCGCCATACAAACCGCCTTTACTTTTTATCATCAATCGATCTTTGTACATTTCAATACAGATAGGAGTATTTTCAGTAAAAACGCTATAGTCACGGTGAATTAACGCATTAAGAATTGCTTCTCTAACCGCTATAATAGGATATTCTGTTTTATCAGATCGTTTTCCTAAAGAATCAATTATAGTCTTCACTCTCATGTTTTTTCTGACAAAATCAACAGCACCATCTAACAGGTCAGGAATAGAGCCAGTTATCCTTTTATTGTCAATAAATCGTGAGCCATCATCGTCAGTATCACCCATTTCTGTTCCTGGTACACAAACAGCCGTGATACATAATTGAGGGAAATAAGCTTGAGGATATATTGAAAAAGACATAACTCCTGCAAGAGTAAGCTCTCCATTGGAGGTAATTCCCATAAGCTCAAGAAGATCATTATCGGAAACATTGTTTGCTAAATTTATTCTTAAATGTTTTACATTATTAAGGTAGAGATTAAGACGATCTTGCTGTATTAGTTTAGGATTGGCGTTTTTTACAGTTCTCAACTCATCATCTATTCTTCTTCTGAATGCTTCATAACTGTAGACTTCGTATTCACTCATTGGTTCATCTGCGTCACCTACCCTAATATAAGCGCCCTTAAGTCTTCCAGCCCCCTTATAGAAAACTGGTCGTAAATGATACTCAACCGGAGGAATTTCTGCCGATAGAACAAATTTACCGTCAACTTCCGTGCTTGTTATAACAGCTCGTATAATTGGTTCCATTTGTTCACAAGCTTCAGAAATTTTTTTCTGAGCATCTTCAAGATCGTAAACACCTACAGCTTCATAATTGTTATCCTCAGAGAGCCCAAATATAATCACGCCGCCTTGGTCCTGATTGGAAAATGCAGAAATAGTATCGTATATTCTTTTTGGAAAACCATTGTTAGAACTTTTAAGTTCAACTGTCTGAAATTCGGTCTTTCTCTTTTGAATTTTTTCAATAAGTTCTTTTAATTCAGTTTCTAGCATAAAAACCTCTTTATCATTCAGATGATAATCAAATTTAATTGTTAATAACGCTTTATTAACAATAATAGTATTTTTTAGAAAGTTCCGTGTAATTTTAATAAGTAAAATATAAGTTTAATAAGTAAATTATAAGATTTAATAAGAAAAGATACAAGTTTAAAAGTTTTTTTATAAATGTTGATAAGAAAGAAATTAACTCTAACAAGTAAAAAGAGTTCTGACAAGGAAGTCGAGTTTACAGATAGCAGAAAATGGTTAAAGACATATCAAGAAAAGCTTTAGACTGTTATGGCAATAACATACGAATAGAAAATTAAATAAAATGAACCTCGTCATCTGTTCAACTCTAATCTAAAAATTAGCAGACAAACAACGAGGTTATACTAAAGTTAATTTTAACTAAATATTAAGCCTGTTTTACAGCCTTACAGCTTAGTTTTCCATCCTTGTCAATCTCAAGATTCAATGCCTTGTTGGTAGGAATCTTGCCTGACAGCAGCAGCTTAGACAGAGGATCAGCAATCTCATTCTGAATTGCTCTACGTAGAGGTCTTGCACCAAATACAGGATCAAAACCAACCGTAGCCACTCTCTCGTAAATGCTGTCGCCAAGAGACAGCTCAAAGCCTGCATTCTTAAGTCTGTTGGACAGAGTCTCAAGCTGAATCTTAGCAATACTCTTAATGTGTTCATGGGTAAGAGGGTGGAATACCACAGTCTCATCTACACGGTTAAGGAATTCTGGCTTAAAATTCTGTTCAAGGATATTCAGCAGTTTTGCCTTTATAGCCTCATAATCACTCTTGCCACTTTCTTCCTGAATCATTGCTGAGCCTAGATTTGAGGTCATAATGATTACAGTATTTCTAAAATCAACAGTTCTTCCCTGACCGTCAGTCAGACGACCATCATCAAGTACCTGCAGAAGAATATTGAAGACGTCAGGATGAGCCTTTTCTATTTCATCCAGCAGAATCACTGAATATGGTCTGCGACGCACAGCCTCAGTCAGATAACCGCCCTGCTCGTAACCGACATATCCTGGAGGCGCACCAACAAGTCTAGATACAGTGTGCTTTTCCATAAACTCTGACATATCAATACGAACCATAGCCTTTTCCGTATCAAACAGGAACTCGGCTAAAGCCTTACACAGCTCAGTCTTACCCACACCGGTTGGACCTAGGAACATAAAGGAGCCAATTGGTCGGTTAGGATCGGAGAGTCCTGCTCTACTACGTCTGATGGCATTGGCTATAGCTTCAACTGCCTCACTCTGACCAATCACACGCTTATGCAGAGAATCTTCCATTCTCAGTAACTTTGAGCGTTCACCTTCAAGCATCTTTGATACAGGAATTCCGGTTGCCTTGGAAACCACCTCAGCAATCTCAGCATCTGTAACCTTATTGCGAACCAGCTGAGTATCGGAACCATTTCCTGAAGCTTCATTAATCTGAGCTATCTGCTTTTCTAAAGTTGGGATAATTCCATACTGCAGCTCACTCATACGGTTAAGATCACTGTTTCTCTTGGCCACATCAAACTCATGACGGGCAGCATCCAGTTTAACCTTTAATTTCTGAGTTCCATCTAAAATCAGCTTATCGTGATTCCACATGTCGGTCAGCTTCTTGTACTCTTCATCCTTCTGTGCAATTTCTTCATCGATTGCAGCAAGACGCTTCTTACTTGCCTCATCCGTCTCTTTTGCAACTGTCTGACGTTCCATCTTCAGCTGAATCAGACGACGGTCCAGTTTATCCAGAGGCTCTGGTTTAGAGTCAATCTGCAGTCTTATACTTGCAGCCGCCTCATCAATAAGATCAATAGCCTTATCAGGAAGCTGTCTGTCAGATATATATCTGTTGGACAGAGTTGCAGCAGCTACAATTGCAGGATCAGTAATCTGGACGTGATGATGAATCTCATAACGCTCCTTTAAACCACGCAGAATAGCAATTGTGCTCTCCACAGAAGGCTCACCTACGAAAACCTTCTGGAAACGACGCTCTAAAGCAGCGTCCTTTTCAATGTACTGACGATACTCATCAAGAGTAGTAGCGCCCATACAGTGCAGATCACCACGAGCCAGAGCTGGCTTCAGCATATTACCAGCATCCATTGAGCCTTCGGATTTACCTGCGCCTACCATGGTATGCAGTTCGTCAATGAAAAGAATGATCTTTCCTTCTTCCTTGGCAAGATCATTTAAAACCGCCTTCAGACGCTCCTCAAATTCACCTCGATATTTAGCACCTGCAATCAGAGCACCTAAATCTAGAGATAAAACTCGCTTATTCTTAAGACCTTCCGGAACCTCTCCCTTTACAATACGCTGAGCTAAACCTTCAACAATGGCTGTTTTACCAACACCAGGCTCACCGATGAGAACAGGGTTATTCTTGGTTCTTCTCTGCAGTACCTGCATGGTACGGCGAATCTCATCATCTCTACCGATAACAGGATCGAGCTTGCCTTTCTCTGCGCGCTCAGTTAAATCAATACAGTATTTTTTTAATGCCCCGCGGGTGTTTTCAGCATTTTCATCGTTAACTTTCTTTCCGCCACGGATCTCCTTTAAGGCAGCATTCAGTTTTTCAGTTGTAAGATTGCAACGGGAGAAAATCTCCTTTAACTCGCTGTCACCTTCCAGAGCTGCCAGAACAAAAAGTTCTGAGGAAATATAGGAGTCACCTGCTTTCTGGGCAAGTTTGTCACATAAATTCAATAATCTTCCGGTCTGAGCAGATAACTGAATATCACCGCCAACACCAGATACTTTTGGAAGCTTTTCTAATGCCTTATCTACCAGTAATTTTAGAGCAGTAGGATCGGAACCTGCTAATGTCACCAAAGGTCTGATAGCACCATCTTCCTGTGCTAAAAGAGCAGACATTACATGAATTGGTTCGATAAACTGATTATCATGTCCTACAGCTAAAGATTGAGCATCAGCAAGCGCTTCTTGGAATTTAGCTGTAAATCTGTCTAAACGCATGATTGATACCTCATATTCATATATTCTTTCAGTTTACTTATCTTGTCTATATATGAATATGGGGGCTTATTACAATTTTTAAAGAGGAGATATAATTTTTAGTTGAGAGAGATTATCGATGCCATTCGGCCGGTAACATTTGCTCTGCGATAAGAATAAAACTTTTCACCTGTATAGGTATCCTCATCACTGAAAACAATATTGTTAACTCCACACTGAGTTAAGGCCTGAGAACACAGTAGAGGCAGAGAACAGAGGTATTTGCCGTTATTTCTGGAAACAAATGCTTCTTTTGCCTTGGGGAAAGTTTCAGAAAACTGCTCTAAAACTTCAGATCCAACCTCAAAGCTCTTTGGACCGATGCATGGACCAAGATAAGCATGGATATTTGCAAGAGAGCATCTTCTCATAAGAGTTACTGCATTCTTTACAATTCCTGCCTTAAGGCCTTTCCATCCACAGTGCACAGCTGCAATAACCTTTTTATCCTCACTTGCCATGAGTAAAGGCAGACAGTCCGCAGTAAGTACAGCCAAAGCAACATTTCTGTCATTGGTTACAATGCCGTCAGCATCAACACCTAGGGTAACAGCTTCTGTACCTCTGAGCATCGCCTTGGCACTCTGTGCATCCCTATAGTCACAAAGCACAACTTTGTTGGAATGAGTCTGATTCATCCAGACTATGCTTTTGTGAACAGCTTTCTCTAAAAGCTGACGATTCTTAAGAACATTCTGCTCATCATCACCGACGTGCAGACCAAGGTTAAAGCCCTGATAAGGGCCTTCACTTTTGCCACCATCTCTAACGGTATAACCAGCATAAATACCGTTTAAAAAATTCTCGACCTCAACAAGAGAACTACAGTTTTTCGCCATTTACTCTCTCATCCTCTCGCAGAAGTTCAATCAGTCTGTTAAAGTCATCAGGAATAGGAGCATCAAAAGAAAGAGGCTCACCGCTTATAGGATGAATAAATTCAATATGAGCTGCGTGAAGAGCCTGATGACGATAGTTTCTTAAAGCCTCAGATAGTTCCTCTGAAGCACCTTTCATAAGGCGAAGTCTCTTGATTCCATATGTACCATCACCTAACAGAGGATGGTCAATTGAAGCCATATGAACACGGATCTGATGTGTTCTACCTGTTTCAAGACGAAGTCTTAAAAGGGTATGTTCACGGAACTGCTCCATAACTCTGTAATGAGTTACCGCCTCTCGTCCCATACCGTCACATACAGTAGCCATTCTGGTACGATTGTGAGGATCACGGCTGATATCCTTATCTATAGTTCCACCAGCTGTAATAAGTCCCTCACAGATAGCCTCATACTCACGAACCACATCATGTTTACTGATTGCTCGAACCAGCTTGATCTGTGCATACTTTGACAAAGCAATCACCATCAGACCGGAGGTGTCCTTATCCAGACGATGGACAATACCGGCTCTGGCAAGCTGAGCAGTCTGGGGGAAATGATAAAGTATGGCATTCATGACAGTTCCATCCTTTACACCTGCTCCAGGATGAACAACCAGACCGACAGGCTTGTTTATGACAATCAGATCCTCATCCTGATATATGATATCCAGAGGAATATCCTGAGGTACCGCATCAAGATTCTCAGGCTCAGGAAGATCAACCTCAATTTCCTGTCCGGTACTTACCTTTACGCTAGGCTTTTTGGTTATGGTTCCGTCTACACTGACAAGACCGTTCTTGATGAATTCGCCTAAGGTACTTCTTGAATTGGTATCATCAAATGAGGCTAAGGCGGCATCCAGTCTTTTGCCGTGAAGCTCGTCAGTTACTATGTATTTAATTTTTTCAGCCATAAGCGCACCGATCTGTTATAAGATTGTATTGATTTAACATCTTTCTATTAACCAACTTTTACGAGTTTCAATTAATTGCAGTTTTTTATAACTTATCGAACCATTGATACGTTCACCGTATACGGTTCGAACATCAAACGATCCAGATTGTCTTCTTCCATATATAAATCCAACTTGTTCACCAACTTTAACCTTATCGAAAAGTCTGAAACCTTTTACCGTATACGGAGCTTGGTTCAGTCTTCTTCGAGCACCTTTTAATGTTGTGAACTTGTGAATCTGTCGATTATGACATCTTACTTTTTTAATCAGATAAACATCACTTGGTAAAGCTTGCGGTACACCGCAAATACACCGAGCATCAACATGATGATCTTTCTTTAAATAATATTTCTCTCTTAAGTGCTTGGTTATATAACCATAGGTACTCTTAACACATGGATATTTATTGAAAAGTTCTTTGAAAAAGAAATTTCGCATCAATCCCATGAATGTTTCAGCTTTAAAAGATTTACCTCTTTTAATGTCATCTAAAGAGATCAAACCTTTGTGAAATTTCGTGTGACACGAATTGCACAAAGTCACGAGATTGTTAGGAGCATCACCACCTATAATTCTTGATTCAAGATGGAGAACTCGCAAAATTTTGTCTTTAGACCTACCTTTGCAACATCTACAAGTACATCCATCTCTAGCTAAGACATAAGCTTTTACATTCTTGAATCCTAATTGATCACCTTGCTGATACTCAGCACCTTTGATATCAGGATTCTTGATTTTCTGAATATCAAAACTCGCAATTTCTACGA
The DNA here is from genome assembly GCF_902756765.1 of uncultured Succinivibrio sp. Lineage (NCBI taxonomy): Bacteria > Pseudomonadati > Pseudomonadota > Gammaproteobacteria > Aeromonadales > Succinivibrionaceae > Succinivibrio > uncultured Succinivibrio sp. The sequence goes on from NZ_CACVSS010000027.1 coordinate 10,371, forward strand.
CAATTTTACCTATAGGCAGAATTTCGTGAGCTTTTGCAACTAGTCCCAAATGAGATTCTACTTTTGCTCTGATAGATGGAGGAAGCCAACCTTTTTCAATACCTCGGTTTAGAAATCGAGCTTTGCGATATCTTGTCTTTTTATTTCTACGAGTACGTCTTGCCTCTTTTCTTGCAGACAAGAGCTTTACAATGTCAGTTCTGATTTTAGCTTTAGCTTCAAGGAGAACCTTTTTCTCAGTACATGCAGAAATACCAACATTTTCATATCCTGTGTCTACACCAAGTGTGATCGGTTGGGTAATGTTTGCACACTCATAACTAAGCTGAATGGTAAATGGACATCTTTTAACTACCTTTGCTTTATGTTCTTTGAGCAAACGTCTTACCATACCGTGCCGAGTAGTCGGCATGATTGGTACACCTTTGCAATTTAGAACATAAACCATATTTAATCCTTTAAAAAGGTGCAGTTTTTTGCTGTAAGCCAGATCCTGCAAAACTGTTAAATGCTACCTTCGTCAAAGTTATTGAAAGGTTTGTTGTCTACAACACTGTTTAAACGTGTAAACTGTTTAATCATAGACCTTAGAGGACAGAACTAGGTAGAACATCCTGACGTAACTATTTAGATTTTATCCATTCTTTCATAACGTAGCAAAGTTTACTTTTTAAAGTAGGCTGTGCTTAGACTAAGCTTTAGTTGAAGATTCATATCAATATCAATCTGCAACAGAGCTACGCTCACTATTAATAAATTGGATTAGATATTTACTAAGCAATAAGATAACATATACAATACTTAATTGTATCTAATTATTAAAAAGAAAACATGAGGCTGAATTTGATGTTTAAGAAGATTCTCATGCCATTTATGGTTGCAGCTGCTATTGCTGTTACAGGCTGTTCTTCAGACAAAGTTGAAAAAGATGCTGTTCCAGATTTATCTCAGGAAGCTCTACACGCAAAAGCCAGACAGATGGCAGCATCCGGTGATTATTCAAAGGCCAGAGATTATCTAGAGGCTCTTGATTCAAGATATCCTTTTGGTGAGCTTACCGATCAGGTTCAGCTGGATCTAATCTACGTTAACTACAAATCCCGTAAACCAGCAGAAACCACTGCTGCAATTGAAAGATTCCTGCGTTTAAATCCAAATTCACAGTACACTGACTATGTTCTGTACATGAAAGGTTTAAACGAAATGCAGAAACACGGTTCTTTAATTCAGGACTTCCTTGGCTTTGACCGTTCCCAGAAAGATCCTCAGAATTACTTTGACGGCTACAAGGCCTTTAAAGATCTGATTGACAGATATCCTGATTCTCCTTATGCAGCCGATGCTTACCATCGTCTTGTCTACATCAAGACTCAGCTTGCAAAAAGAGAGTGGGCTATTGCAAGTTACTACCAGGATAGAGGAGCTCTGGTTTCCGCAATCCGACACTGTCAGGCAATCATCTATACCTACTATGACACTGAGTACTGCGAGAAAGCCTATAAGCTGATGGCAGAAGACTTTAAGAAACTAGGTCTGCAGCTTCCTGCAACCAACGCAGAGAAAGTTATTGCAGCTTCAACCTTCGAGAAGAAGTAATCTTCCTTTCATATATGCATGAGTGTATCTAGCACTCATGCTTTCAGGATCACTCTTGGAAAATTTTAAATACAATCCTCCTAAAGAACCTTTTCTTGATATCCTTTTCCATGACGAACATATTATGGTCGTCAACAAACCCTCAGGTCTACTAAGCGTACCAGGACGCCTTGCAGAAAATCACGACAGTATTATCTCAAGAATACAGACGATGCATCCTGATGCCATGGCTGTACACAGACTTGATATGGATACCTCGGGTATTATGGTGGTTGGCCTGACAAAAGAGGCAATTTCTAATCTTGGTAAACAGTTCAATCAGAAAACTGTAACCAAAAGATATGTTGCTCTGGTTGACGGAATAATTCCTGATGAAGGTGAAGTCAATCTGCCCTTACGCTGTGATATTGAAAACAGACCATTGCAGATCGTTGATTTTGAACAGGGAAAAGAGAGCAGAACTCTATACTGCAGGTTAGACAACAGCTTCATAAGTAACGATTATAACCGCCCACATATAAGTTCAGTAAAGCTCATACCTGTTACCGGTAGATCTCATCAGCTAAGAGTACACATGGCTCAGACTGGACATGCTATTCTCGGTGACCGTTTCTATGCTTCTGATGAAGTGATGAACAGAACCGATAGATTATGTCTACATGCTTTTTACCTAAATTTCTCCCATCCTATTTCTGGCAATAAACTTGAATTTACGAGTAAACCTGAATTTCTTAAGACTCTTCCTGAGATTTAATAGCAGAAATACCATTATTGTCTTTAGCCTATGGATATTTTAAATCAAAGAAAAAGATAAAGACGAACATCCTATGACAGGACATATTTCAAAAAAGCTGTCCTTGGTCTGATTTTTTCAGTCTAAAACATAAAATCTTCAAAGCAGGGAATTCCTCGAAATATGTATTACCTTATCCTAGTTTAAATATTTTCATATCTGGAAGATACATTAACAAAAATCTGAGTCCTTACAAAAATTCATAACCAGAAAATCTGTTTTGTGAAATACCCTAAAAAAGAAATTTTCTAATTTATTTATCCTATAAGTGAGGACAGACATTTTTAGGGAATCTCTTCTATGCCTTGCACTTCCAATTATGAAATATCAGATGCAGAAATAGCAAAAGCACAATCCATTCTCAGAAAAATCCACGATAAAACAAAACTCGGAATTGATAATGGGAAAGGACCTTTTTATGCCGAACTTTACGATGAGCATTACAATTTCGTAGTGGGGGCATCAAACAGCGTGATTGAAGATCAGTGCGCACTTAATCATGCTGAAATAAATACTCTGCGCTTAGCCTTTGAAAAATATAAGAACTATAATCTTGCTCATTACAAGCTCACGCTTTTTGTAAACGCAGAACCCTGCATTATGTGTCTTGGAGCCATAATGTGGTCAGGAGTAAACAGGATAATATTCAGTGTACCTTCGTCGGAAGTTGAGAAAATAACAGGCTTTGACGAAGGCTTCAAACCAGACTGGTTTGATGAGATGAAGAAACGAAACATTAAAGTATGCGGTGGAATTGATGAAGAATATGGAAAAAAAATTCTTCAATATTACGTAGATATCGGAAAGACCGTCTACAAACCGACACACGAATAACTACATTCCACGCTCTTTTTTGATGAGATCAAATGCTGCCTGAATGTCCTTGGCCTTTTCTGTATAAAGCTTAATCATTTCAGGTGTCAGGCCCTGTGAAGCAAGTCTATCCGGATGATACTTCAGCATCAGACGCTTATGTGCCTTTTTAACTTCATCATCAGAAGCAGAAGCCTCAACTCCTAGAATCTGATAAGCAGCCTCCAGTTTAGATGAAGAAGAGCCAGAACTTCCTGAGTAGCTGTCGTTATATTCATAAGAACGCTCTGAACCCGAGTTATTGTAACCTGAGCTGCCTCTTTCATAACGAGATCTGAAGTAATCATTAAACTGCTGTTCAAAGTGCATTTCATTGTATCTTGAGCGAATGTACTGCTCCATTGATTCACGGGATGCACCAAGTTTCACAGCAATATCCATAAGACGATGGTATTCTTCGTCCTCCAAAACGCCATCAGACAAAGCCAGCTGAACCTGGATTTCCAGTATAAAGTTAACAAAACTGAAATTATTACCAATAAGGGATTTAATCTCCGAAATTGTGTCATTCAGATTAAAATCATCACTCTTTCCTGAATTAAAAGACTCAATTGCAATCTTGCGCATCTGAGGATTCAGGCTCATCACATTCATAATCTGAGAGGCTTTTTCAATATGATTCTCGTTTACTCTGCCGGCGCCTCTGGCAACATATCCCATAAGAGCAAAGGTAACCTTAACCAGTGCCTCGTTATAGTTAGCATTAGATGTAAAAGCTCGAACAGCCTCATCATTCTGCTGTTTTTTTATATTGGCAGGCCTATCAAAGAAATAATAGCCAAGGATCATGAATAGAATTGCCCCCGGGATATTTAAAAAGATAAGACCAAGAATGAAGCCTATAACACGGCCTTTATAACTAGTATTCATATTTTCTCTTAATCATGACTCTCAAATATAATCAGATAACTTCACTATAGAGTTTCTTCAGATAATCAAATGCTGCCTGAATTGCCTTTGCCTTATCTGTATAAATGGCAACCATATCCTCAGAAAGTCCCTGAGAAGCCAAACGGTCAGGATGATATTTAAGCATAAGTTTTTTATAAGCCTTTTTAATATCATCAAAGGTGGCAGAAACATCAAGCTGTAAAATATCCAGAGCCTCAGAAGTTTTCTCTGCTCCTGTATGATTATAGGAAGAACTTGAACTCTTTTTGGATTTTTTCTTGCCAGAAGAACTGTTTTTGGATTCAAAAGAGGATACCGAGGTACTATCTGATAGATTCTCCTGAGACTGTTTTTCAAATTCACGTGCAAATCGGGCTTCTGCACCGTTAGATTTGAATAATCTCTTCAATGCAGCCATCGATGAGCCCATAGCCTTACCAATAGCTACAAGACGGTCTTTAGCATCATAATGAATATTGTCATCAACAGTTGCAATGATAAGTGCATAGGTTAGAACATAATTTATATAATCACGGTTCTTTCCTATGTAGAGAAGATAATTCTCCACAAACTCATCTACATTAAACTCTGGATCTAGAGCGTAATTAAACGCCTCTACCGCAAGACGTCTTTCCTCTTTTGAGGCCTTGAAATAGGTAATAACATCCTCGGCATTCTGAATATACTCAGTAAGATCTTCCTGATTGGCAAGGATATAGCCAGCTACAGTATAAATATTCTCGTAAAGAGAGGCTTTATTTTCTCTGTTCTTTTTCTGTACTGCCTTAATCTTCTTCTCAACCTTTTTCTCTTCTTTAATACGAGCTTCTTCCAGAGCCTTTTCTTCCTGTTCTTTCTGAAGACGTCTTTGTGTCAGGATTTTTTCTACAGCTTCTTTATACTTAGGTCGGTCATAAAGGAAAAAAGCAACTAGAGGAGTAATAATAGCAGGAAGAATATGAGAACAGATAACTGCCAGTACAATACCTAAGACAATACCAATAATACTGCCCTTATAGCTAAATTTAATTCCAGCTTCTCTACCCTTTTCACTTAATGACATGATTATTTTATCTTTAGATGATATTGTGAGATTTTATATAAGTATTTACATTGTTAAGACGTTCTATGGTTCCAACATCAAACCAGCTTCCTTTCAGAAGTTCACCTTTCAGTTCTCTGTTTTGAGCAAGTTTTTCAAAGATTGGTAGCAGAGGTCTTTTTTCTATAGGATACCCCTCAAAAACAGCCGAAGAATAGACAGCAACACCGGAGAAAGTGAACTGAGGACCTCTTGAACAAAGTTTACTTTGTGGATCTAAAGAGAAATCACCATGAGAATTATGCTCTGGATTTTCAACAAGATAAATTCTTGCCCTCTCCCCTTTTTTCAGTGGATGAATAAACTGAGAATAATCTGCATCAATGAAGGTATCGCCATTTACAACCAGAAAGCTCTCTCCTTTGAAGAAAGGAAGAGCCTTGATTATGCCTCCGGCGGTTTCCAGTCCAGTTGGACCTTCCACAGAATGGGTGATACTAACACCAAAGTCAGCACCGTCTTTTAGGAAAGAAACAATTTTTTCTGAGAGGTGTGCGGAATTAACAATGATTTGGGTGATTCCAGCTTTTTTCAGCTTGAGGATATGCCACAGAAGTAGTTCCTTGTCGCCAACCTTCACCATTGGCTTAGGAATGGTATCAGTAATCGGTCTTAGTCTTTCACCGCGACCTGCCGCCAGAATCATAGCTCTCATCAGAAATTTCCTACCACATATTTTTTAATAATATTAGATAGTTTACTAAAATGAGGGTCGTTTTTGCACTCATCTAAAACGTAATTTATGACACGAGGTAAATCTTTTAGATATCCGTTTTTTCCATCTCGAATAGAAAGTCTGCAGAAAATGCCTAATACCTTAATGTGTCTCTGAAGAGAAGTTATATTTAAAAGACGTTTAAACTCCTCTTCTGACATATTCTTAAGAATATTTAGCTCAACATATCTGCTGTAGGCTCTATCTATACACTTACTAACAAGCTCTTTATCCAGAACAACGTAACAGTCATAAATCAGAGAAGCAAGATCGTAGGTTATTGGTCCTTTGACCATATCCTGAAAATCAATAACAGCAAGATCCTTTTCACTGACCATCAGGTTACGGCTATGAAAATCTCTGTGCATTGCAACGTAAGGAAGAAGCTTCAGGCTTTTACAGATATAGTCATAAGCATCTTTAAGAACCTGTTTTTCCTCAGCAGAAAGAGTAATTCCAAGTCGTTTTTCAAGCATCCAGGTCTCAAATAGGGACAGCTCAAAATTTATGAATTCATCATCAAATAATGGAAGATCCAGTTTTAATCCGGTTCTGGCAATGGGGGCTAAAAGGTCTATGGCCTTAAGATATAAAGACTCAGAGGCTGCTCCGACTGCTACCTGAGCAAAAGTAGTATTGCCGAGATCCTCCAGGAGCATAAAACCTTTCTCAAGATCATATGCCAGAATCTTTGGAACCTTTACTTTTTCAGAGGCAAGAGCCTTATCTATTGAAATGAACTCTTTATTTTTTTGAGTTTCTGGAGGAGCATCGACTGCAATTAAGTCTTTTCCTGAAACTCTGAAATATCTTCTGAAACTTGCATCGCCATTTAAAGGCAAAAGCATTATTTCATCTTCTAAAATAATGCTTTTTACAAATGCAGTTAATTGATCTTGTCTTGAATCAGTCACGAACAAATACCAAATCCCACACTCCATGACCCAGTCTCTGACCGCGTTGTTCAAATTTGGTTAAAGGACGCCATGAAGGACGAGGAATATATGTACCATCCGCTGAAGTATTGGTGAAGCCATCTGCTCTACTTAGAACATCCAGCATCTGAACTGCGTAATCTTCCCAGTCTGTTGCCATACGGAACTGACCACCTGATTTAAACAGAGGAGCAACCAGTTTTACAAAATCATCATTGATAAGTCTGCGCTTAACATGACGTTTCTTCGGCCAAGGATCAGGGAAAAAGATCTGAAGAATATCTACACTCTGAGGTTTCAGACATTTTTTCAGAACCTCAAAGGCATCAAACTTTATCACCTTAACATTGGTAAGCTTTTCCTGTTCAATCAGTTTCAGTGCAGAACCAACCCCTGGAGGATGAACTTCTATTCCTAGAAAATTATACTGTGGAGCTTCTTTTGCCATCTGTACAAAAGAAACTCCCATACCAAAACCAATTTCTACAACTAAAGGAGCACTGCGACCGAAAATAGCATCGATATCAAGAGGCTTTAAATCCTCAACATCGACCATATATTTTGGACCGAGTTCCTCAATTGCTCGAATCTGACCTTCTGTCATTCTACCAGCGCGAACAACAAAAGACTTGATTCTAAAATCTTTTTTCTTTTCAGAAGACTCTGCTGACGGAGTCTCCTGAACATCTTTATTATCTGTCATTAATTAAATAAGCTCTAACTTCTGCATCTGAGTCTTTATTTCTTCTCTCAGACTCTGACTAATTGGAAGAATTGGCAGACGAGATTCTTCAGAACATAGACCTAACAGTGAAGCACCGTATTTAGCAGGAGCAGGGCTAGGCTCTTTAAACATCAGCTTATGCAGTGTCATAAGTTTCAGATGCTCATCAGCAGCCTCTTCCCACTTTTTCTCCAGAGTCAGGTTCTGAACCTTTGCAACTAGGGCAGGAGCAACGTTGGCAGTTACAGAAATAACACCAACACCACCTGCAACATTAAAGTTGACAGCAGTTGAATCTTCACCTGACAGCCAGATAAATGGTTTGTCAATAAGATTTCTCTCAATCCATGGTCTCTCAAGATTGCCAGTAGCATCCTTGATACCAATAATACGCTCAAGTTTAGCAAGTTTGGCTACAAGCTCTGAAGAGATATTTACAACAGTACGGCCAGGTACGTTGTAAAGGAAGATTGGCAGATCAGTATTGTCATGAACCATCTTGAAATGGGCATACAGTCCTTCCTGATTAGGACGGTTGTAATAACCAGCATTATGCAAAAGACAATCTGCTCCAGCATCTTTAGCAGCATTAGATAATGCAATGGCCTCAACAGGGTTGTTTGAACCAGCACCAGCCATAACCTGAATACGTCCCTTTGCATAGTCAACTACTGCCTTTATCGCCTCAACATGTTCATCAAATGATAATGTTGGGCATTCACCGGTAGTTCCTGTTACAACAATGCAGGTGGTTCCATTTTTAACATGAAACTCAACCAGACGTTCTAATGCCTCAAAATCAATCTTTCCATTTTTGAATGGAGTAATTAAAGCTACCATTGAGCCTTGATACTTTTGCATGGTCTTCACCTTCCGAAGAAAAATCCTAATTGCGTCTTAATGTTGGGAATAGGATTACATCACGAATGGTGTGGCAGTTGGTGAACAGCATAACAGTTCTGTCAATACCAATACCTTCACCTGCAGTTGGAGCTAAACCGTACTGCATTGCGGTAATGTAATCGTCGTCGTAATACATAGCCTCATCGTCACCGGCATTCTTTGCTTCTGCCTGCTGACGGAAACGTCCAGCCTGATCATCAGGATCATTTAACTCTGAGAATCCATTACCGATTTCACGACCACCGATAAAGAACTCGAAACGATCAGTAAACTCCTCATCACCATCTGTTCTGCGGGCTAGAGGTGATACAACAGCAGGATAGCTGGTAATAAAGGTTGGCTGCTGCAGATTAGCTTCAACTAGCTCGTCAAACAGAGCAGTAATAAAGTGACCTAAAGTCCAGCCCTTCATAATCTCGATGTGGTGCTTCTTGCAAAGCTCACGTGCCTTGTCTTCATCCTCAAGATCAGCCATGGTGATGCCATTACCATACTTAACAATAGATTCTTTCATGGTCAGACGATCAAATGGCTTTGAGAAATCAATATCCAGACCAGGCTCGCCTTCCTTACCATAGTGAATCTTGGTGGTTCCCAGAACCTCTAATGACATCTTCTTGTAAAGATCCTCTGTAAAATCAATCAGATCTTTATAATCATGATATGCCATATAGAATTCCATCATGGTGAATTCTGGGTTGTGGCGAACGTCAATACCTTCATTTCTGAAGTTACGGTTAATCTCGTATACACGTTCAAAGCCACCTACAACCAGTCTCTTCAGATAAAGTTCTGGAGCAATACGCAGATACATATCCATATCCAGAGCATTGTGATGGGTAATGAATGGCTTGGCATTTGCACCGCCAGGAATTACGTGCATCATTGGAGTTTCAACTTCCATGAACATATGCTCGTTCATGTACTTACGAATGAAAGAAACAACCTTGGTACGAATCTCGAAAGTACGACGTGATTCAGGATTTGCAATCAGATCAACATAACGCTGACGGCAACGGGCTTCCTGATCAGTAAGACCATGGAACTTCTCTGGCAGAGGACGAAGGGCCTTAACCAGCAGACGAAGTGCGCTAACATGAAGAGACAGCTCACCAGTCTTGGTCTTGAAAGCATAACCGGTAACACCGATAATATCGCCTAAATCAAGCTTCTTGAATACGTCCTGATAAACACCTTCAGGAAGATTGTCTCTTGCAACATAAATCTGAATTCTACCGCCCATATCCTGAATGGTGGCAAAACTAGCCTTACCCATGATACGGCGAGTCATAACTCTACCGGCAATGGTATAAGTATTCTGTTCTTTCTCCAGAACTTCATTGTCTTTATCTGCACATGCTTTGATGATATCTGATGAGAATGCGTCTCTACGGAAATCATTTGGGTATGCCTGACCTTTTTCACGAAGAGCATTCAGCTTATCTCTACGATCCTGCATTACGTTGTTTAAAGACTCTGCAGAGCCAATGTTTTCTTGTGCCATTTTCACTTTCCTAAATTTCTAAGTCTAAAGTCCAGACTTCAGACTTGCTTCAATAAACTGATCCAGATCGCCATTCAACACTTTTGTTGTATCGCGACACTCTACTCCTGTTCGTAAATCCTTAATACGTGCATCATCAAGAACATATGATCGAATCTGAGAACCCCAGCCGATATCTGACTTGCTGTCTTCAATTTCCTTCTGAGCACTCATTCTCTTTTCAAGTTCAAGGGTATACAGCCTTGCTCTCAACTGTTTCATTGCCTGATCTCGGTTCTGAAACTGGGAACGTTCATTCTGACAGGAAACAACAATTCCGGTTGGAATATGTGTTATACGAACTGCAGATTCTGTCTTATTAATGTGCTGTCCACCAGCACCTGATGCTCTGTAAACATCTGTTCTTAAGTCAGCTGGATTGATTTCAATCTCAATATTGTCATCAACCTCAGGATAAACATATGCAGAACAGAATGAAGTATGTCTGCGATTATTTGAATCAAAAGGAGATTTTCTGACTAAACGGTGTACTCCGGTCTCGGTTCTGAACCAGCCGTATGCATGCTCTCCCTCAAAGCGCAAAGTTGCAGATTTAATTCCAGCAACTTCACCTTCTGACAGTTCTGTTACAGTAACTGTAAAGCCATGCTTTTCACCGAACTTAACGTACATGCGCATGACCATTTCGGCCCAGTCCTGAGCCTCAGTACCACCTGAACCGGCCTGAATATCCATATAACAAGGATCATTGTCGTTTGGACCTGAAAACATTCTTTCTATTTCCAGTCTTTCCAAAGCGGTTTCCAGTCTTTTTGCCTCAGCATTCGCCTCTTCGGCAAGCTCAGAAGAATTCTCCTCTTTGGCCATTTCATCCAAGGTCAAAAGATCATCGAATCCCTGATACAGATTGTCAAAATTCTTTACAACAGTTTCTAGTGACTGTCTTTCTTTTCCAAGTTCCTGTGCCTTTTGAGGGTCATCCCATAATTTGGGATCTTCTAACAGTCCATTAACCTCTTCAAGACGTTCTCTCTTGGTCTGAAGGTCAAAGGTACCCCCTTAATGCATCAGCTCTCTGTTTAAGAGCGTCAACCTGATCTTCAATAGAGATTGTTTCTAACACGTTTTTATCTCTCACAATTAAAGTAAATTAAGTTTCGATTATATCAAAAACAAAGTGCATGTGCAGTCTTTGTCACATTTTCATGTATTTTTTTGGCGCAAAATTTCCCCTCATGCAAATGGCTGAAAGTCCCATAAACAAAGAATGTGTTATTATTACTAGAAAAAATTTATAACTAGGGATTTAATATGCTTCAAGATGATATTGTAGCCACCGTTAAAATGGCTCTAACAGAGGACCTGGGAGGAGTTCTTGATCCTTCTTTGGATGTAACTTCTCAGCTTATTGACGAGAATGAAACCGATGAAGCCACCGTTATTACACGAGAGGCAGGTATCTTCTGTGGAAAGGCATGGGTTGAAGAAGTTTACAGACAGCTTGGCAACAAAGTTGAAATTCAGTGGTTTGTTAAAGATGGAGATACCATTGAGCCAGGTGAACAGCTTTTCCATTTAAAGGGCAACTCAAGAACAATGCTTACCGCTGAGCGTACCGCCTTAAATTTCGTGCAGACTCTTTCTGGAGTAGCAACTCAGGTATCTAAATTTGTTAAGCAGATGGAAGGAACCAACTGCAGTCTTCTGGACACCAGAAAAACTCTGCCTTGTCTGAGAACAGCTCTAAAATATGCAGTGACCTGCGGTGGTGGAAAAAATCATCGCATTGGCCTTTTTGACATGTACCTTATCAAAGAGAACCACATTATGGCCTCTGGCGGTATTGCAAAGGCAATTGAAAGAGCCCGTGCCGCTCATCCAGAACTTAAGGTTGAGGTTGAAGTAGAGAATCTTGACGAACTTCAGCAGGCTCTTGACGCAAAGGCTGATATCATCATGCTGGATAATTTTGAGTATGATTCAATGATTCAGGCGGTAAAACAGACAAATCATCAGGCATTACTTGAGATTTCAGGAAATGTTAATATTGATACCATCGGCAGATTTGCCTCAACCGGCGTTGATTACATTTCTGTGGGAGCTCTAACCAAGAATGTAAGAGCATTAGATCTATCAATGAGATTTGTAAAAAAAGGCTAATCCAGTCATATTGCCATGCCTAACCGGCATGGCTTAAACTCTAGCCAAAAACAAAATCCACTCTTGGCATAACATGGCAAATCAGCTCATAAGGGATGGTATTGCAAAGTGCAGAGATTTTCTCTACTGGTAATCCCTTTCCCCAAAGAATAACCTCATCACCGACTTTATCAGTACAGTTTTCACCAAGATCAACAAACAGCATATCCATGCATACATGACCGGCGGTCTTTACATATCTTCCATTGATAAGAACAGGAGTGCCATTTGGAGCAGTACGAGGGTAACCATCGCCATAGCCGCATGAAACAATACCGATCGAGGTATCCTTATCTGCTACGTAATAGGCGCCATAACCAATCTTATCACCTTTTTTTACCTTATTTATGGCAATAAGATTGCTCTTTAAGGTCATAACAGGCTTAAGTCCCAGATCTTCACCGGTTCTGTCTTCAAAAGGAGAGATTCCATACATAACAATTCCTGGACGAATCCACTGTGTATGGGAATTTTCCCAGTCAAAGATGCCAGCAGAGTTAGTAAGACATAGATCTCCCTGCATATCCTTTGCAAATTCAAAGAAATTAGAAATCTGAGTCTTGTTGTATTCAACCTCAGCAGGAGTATCCGCAACAGACAGGTGAGAGAGAAGACCTAAAGGTTTTATAACCTTGTCGCACTTTTCAAGACGGGACTTTATCTTGGCAATTGTAGCTTTATCGTTTGAGCCTAAACGATGCATACCAATATCAACCTGGACCCAGACATGTATAGGCTTTGAAAAAGGAACTCTCTCGATGGCCTCTACCTGCTCCATTGTATTTACAGCAGTGTACAAATCATATTTAGATATAAAAGGAAGATCATCATCATTATAAAAACCTTCCAGCAGAAAAATAGGATTCTTGATGCCGTCGCGACGTAAATCCATAGCCTCGCCAATTCTTGCAACAGCAAAGCCTTCAACTTTATCCTTTAAGGCATTTGCTACAGCGATAGCACCGTGTCCATATGCATTAGCCTTAATAACAGCTATTACTTTTGAATCTTTTGCCTTATTCTTGATTACTTTTATATTGTGTATCAATGCCTGCTTATCAATTAAAGCAGTTACGCTTTCCATGTTTGTTATTCCTTATAGACACTTACTGTCTCTGATAATAATCATCCTCTGGTAGAGGAACTTCATCATCAGTTGCAATATAGTTAGCTTTATCATAGAAGGTTGTATATGCGCCTTGGAACTGCAGTTCAATATCCGCAGTCGCACCACTTCTGTTTTTACCGATGATCAGAGTAGCTTTGGAATCATCACTGTTTTCACCACGATTTACATCTCTGTCGATAAACATAATCATATCGGCATCCTGCTCAAGAGAGCCTGATTCACGTAAATCAGAGTTCATTGGACGGTGGTCCTTTCTAGCTTCAACATCACGATTCAGCTGAGCTAGAGCAAAAATAGGAACCTCAAGCTCTTTTGACAGCTGTTTTAATGATCTTGAGATTTCACCAACTTCCTGTGAACGGTTGTCGTGCTTTGACTGACTTCTCATCAACTGAATATAGTCAATCATAATACAAGATAAACCGCCATTCTCTGCAGCAATCTTTCTTGCTCGAGAACGTAATTCCAGAGGAGTCAGATCAGAACCATCATCAATATATAATTTTACACGGTCATTACCGTTTCCATCTGATTCGGTAAGCAATTTTACCTTACGAATAATATCTTTCCACTGCTCAGGACTTACTCTGCCTGCAGCAAGATCTTTTCCAGGAACTCTTCCGAATGAAGAAATCAGACGCATTGCAATTTCATTTGCAGGCATTTCTAAAGAAAACACCAGAGCAGGTCTGTGCTCATCAACATTCATTGCAATGTTGGAAACAATATTCATTGCAAAAGAGGTTTTACCAACACCAGGACGAGCAGCAATAATGTTAAAGGTACCAGGTCTAAAGCCCTGTGTAATCTCATCCAGATCTGTAAATCCGGATGCGACACCGTTCATCTTTCTGCCCTGATCAACATCGTCACGGATCTTCTTGATAAGGTTATAGGCCACTGTTGTCATTGGTACAGGACCTTCATCAACAGCAGTATTTGATTCAGCAAGTTTAAAGATCAGGCCCTGAGCCTCATCATAGATTTCATCAACAGTAAGACCGTTAGGACTGTAGCAGATCTTTTCAATGTGTTCTGAAACCTTAATCAGACGGCGTCGTCTTGAAGTATCACGGATAATTTTTGCATATTCACTGACAGCAGCGCTTGGTCCGGTAAGCTCTGTAAGTCCGGCAATATATACCATACCGCCAGCATCAGACAATCTGCCCTTTCGCTCTAATTCTGCACAGAGTACGGTAACATTAAAGTCATCAGATGTGGCAGCTCTTGAAAGAATTTCCTCGTATACAACCTGATTTTTTGAACTGGAAAATTCAGAAACCTCTAACATACCAACAGTTTCTCGAACTTTTTCCAGTAAAGAGCCATCAAGAATAAGAGAACCAAGAAAATTGTGCTCTGCCTCTAAATTTTTAGGAGGTTCCTTATAAGCGGAAAGTTCATCCTGAGAGTTATTCTTTGCCATTACGAATCCAGTTAAAATCGAAAATTAGCTAATAGATTGTTCTTCTACTGCTCGAATATTTTAAGGCAAAATTAAAAACAGTTGGAAAATAAATTTGGAAAATGAGAAAGAAGAAGTGGCGCACTTGAAGGGATTCGAACCCCTGACCGATCGGTTCGTAGCCGATTACTCTATCCAGCTGAGCTACAAGTGCGTGCTTGAGATAAGTTTACTTTTGGAGTGGCGCACTTGAAGGGATTCGAACCCCTGACCGATCGGTTCGTAGCCGATTACTCTATCCAGCTGAGCTACAAGTGCAACCAAAAGTGTTACTTACGTCGCAAAATTATATCACCAGATTTCGAATTTGCAAGAAAAAAATAAAATCTTTTTCAATCTCATCTGAGTGGCGGATAGAGAGGGATTCGAACCCTCGATACAACCTTTATAGTCGTATGCTCCCTTAGCAGGGGAGTACCTTCAGCCTCTCGGTCATCTATCCGCTGAAATCTATCCGCTGAAATTAAGCGAGACATAGTATCTGATTTTTAACTATCAATGTCAAGAGTTTTTTTACGGCTCAAGGCATTGATATTAGTTAAGTGGCTTATTTATGGCTTTTATCTGAAGTATTTTCTTTTTGTGGAACTCGTCTGATTTCAACATCCTTAGGAGCTTCAATTCCAAGACGAACCTTTCCAGATTTTACTTCAAGAATACTAATAGTAATACCACTACTCAGCACGAGCTTTTCCCCTTCTTTTTGTGATATTACTAACATATAAGACTAGACTCTTTCTGAAACAATTTTTTCAACTGAAGCTAAAGCCTTATCAAGACCTTCTGGATTAGTACCACCGGCCTGAGCCATATCAGGACGACCACCGCCCTTTCCGCCTACGTAGGCAGCAACTTCCTTGATCAAATCACCTGCTTTAAGCTTAGAAACAAGATCTTTTGAAACCGCTGCAATCAGGCTTACCTTATCATCCTCAGCTACAGAACCTAAAACAATAATGTAGGACTGAAGTCTGCACTTTAGATTGTCGATGGCAACTCTTAATTCCTTTGCACCATAGTTTTCAATCTTTGAACAGATTACAGGTACGCCATTTACATCATGGGCCTTCTCAACAAGAGAAGCACTCTCTAAGGCAACAATTTTCTCTTTTAGCAGCTCGTTCTCTTTCTCTAGAGACTTAGCATGATCAAGCACCTGCTCGGCCTTATCAGCAATATTTGAACTACCTCCGACCTTCAGTAAAGCTCTGGCAGCACCAACCTCTGCAAATACCTCATCCAGATATTCAACTGCGGACTTACCTACAAGAGCCTCAATACGACGGATTCCAGATGCAATAGATTCATCTGACAGCAGAACAAAGGCACCAAGGTCACCTGTCATTGCTGTATGGGTTCCACCGCACAGTTCCTTTGAGAAATTACCCATTGAAACTACACGAACATTCTCTTCGTATTTTTCATCAAACAAAGCAATAGCACCAGACTTCTTAGCTGAATCCAAATCCATGCACTCAGTCTTTACAGGAAGATTTGCCTGAATCTGTTCGTTAACAAGATCAGCAACTGCCTTGCGTTCTGCCATAGTCAAAGGCTTTGAGTGTGAATAGTCAAAACGAAGACGATCGTTTGCAACATATGAACCCTTCTGAGCAACACTATCACCAATTACTGCTCTTAATGCAGAATCCAGAAGATGAGTTGCTGAATGATGACGGGCAATGTCAGCACGATTGATTGCATCAACCTGAGCAAGAACAGATGCATTCTTGTCAAACTGACCGATATCAACACGACCAATATGAATAGTAGCCTTAGCTACATGCTTGGTGTCTTCAACAATGAAACGAGCATTTTCACCGATAGTAATAATACCCTTATCACCAACCTGACCACCCATCTCACCGTAGAATGGAGTCTTATCCAGTACAATCACAGCATTCTCATCAGTTGAAATAGAATCAACTTCTGTTCCATCCTTAAAGATATGAGTAATCTTAGCTTCTGATTCTAGACCGTCATAACCTGTGAATACAGTATTCTCTGTGATCTTCAGCTCTTTGTTGTAGTCAATACCGAATGTTGATGCAGACTTGGCTCTGGCCTTCTGTTCTGCCATGCACTTGTCAAAACCTTCCATATCAACAGTATAACCACGATCTCTTACCACATCATTGGTCAGATCTGCAGGGAAACCGTAGGTGTCGTACAGCTTGAAGGCAACATCACCAGGAACAGTCTTGCTGTCACCGAGTTTTGTCAGCTCGTTCTCTAAAAGAGCCAGACCACGGTCAAGAGTATTTAGGAACTGCTCTTCTTCCTTCTTAAGAGTACGCTCAATTAAAGCCTGCTGAGAGACAAGTTCAGGATAGGCCTTACCCATTAACTCAACCAGCTTTGAAACCAGCTTGTAGAAGAATACATCCTTAGCACCTAAAAGACGACCATGACGAACTGCTCTGCGGATAATACGACGTAAAACGTAGCCACGACCTTCATTTGAAGGGAGCACGCCATCTGCAATCAGGAATGAACATGAACGAATGTGGTCAGCAATTACTCTTAGAGATTTATCTGTTAAATCTTTTACACCTAGGATAGATGCAGCGGTTTTCTCAAGTTCTACAAACAAATCGATTTCATAGTTTGAGTGAACTCCCTGCAGTACGGCAGCTATACGTTCCAGGCCCAGACCGTTATCAATCATTGGCTTTGCAAGCTTTTCAAAGGTGCCGTCAATCTTACGGTTGTACTGCATGAACACGATGTTCCAGATCTCAATAAATCTGTCGCCATCTTCATCTGGTGAGCCTGGAGGGCCTCCCTGAACATCTTCACCGTGATCATAGAAAATTTCTGAACAAGGACCGCATGGACCGGTATCGCCCATCTGCCAGAAATTGTCTGACTCATATAGACCGCCCTTGTTATCGCCTATACGAACAATCTTGTTCTCTGGAATACCAACAATATCCTTCCAGATGTTATATGCTTCGTCATCCTTGTCGTATACTGTTACCATTAATGACTCTTTTGGCAGTTTGTATACTTCGGTTAACAAAGTCCATGCAAAGGTAATAGCTTCCTTCTTAAAGTAATCGCCAAAACTGAAGTTACCTAGCATTTCGAAAAAGGTGTGGTGACGGGCGGTATAGCCAACATTGTCTAAATCATTCTGTTTTCCGCCTGCACGAACGCATTTCTGAGCGGTTGTAGCACGTACGTAATCGCGCTTTTCTTTACCCAGATAAATATCCTTGAACTGATTCATACCTGCGTTGGTGAATAGCAAGGTAGGATCATTGTATGGAACAAGTGAACTAGAACGAACAATTGTATGTCCGTGCTCTTCAAAGAATTTCAAATACGCATCACGTATCTGATCAGTTGTCATGTACATTTATATTGGATCCTAAAATT
>NZ_CACVSS010000028.1:0-29232 GCF_902756765.1 uncultured Succinivibrio sp.
CATTTCCATACCAAGACCATGAAGAGTGTAACCTGACAGCATGATCCAGGAGTAGCAGATACCACCTAAGGCGGCACAGAAACCTGAAATGATGTAAACACGTACACGAATTGAATCGGTCTTCAAGCCCATCAGTTTGGCTGACTGCTCATTACCACCGATAGCATATACACCTCTACCGAATGAGGTGTAACGAAGGATGAGAGTTGCTAAGACAACCATGAATAATGCAATTACAGCACCTAAAGACAGGAAGTAATCACCGAACTCAAATGAGAAGAATGCTAAATCTGAGTACTGTGGGTTGTCAATTGGCACAGAGTCACGTGACAGAATTGCAGTAAGACCACGGCATAGGAACATTGTACCTAGAGTAACAATGAAAGGCTGTAATCTAAAGTAAGTGATCAGTAGACCGTTAACCAGACCGACAGTGAAACCGATGGCAAGAACAATAGCCATACATACATATGGACTGATTGTAGTATCTCTCATCAGCACAGCTAAAGTCATACAGGACAGAGAAACTACAGCACCTACAGACAGGTCAATACCACCAAATCCAGACAGAATTGTGAAGGTAATACCCACAGTAACAATGATCAGAGGAGCATTGTCAATAAACAGATTCAGGAAAACCTGTAGGCTGAAGAAACCGTCGAACAGGACAGAGCCGAATCCGAATAAAATTATGAATAGCGCACCGGTAACATAGAATGGGAAGTTCTGAGATGCAACTAAGTTTGATAAAAACCTGCTACGCATTTGTAACCTCCTTCTTAGAACCTAACTGAGCATCAAGGCGCTTTAATTTGTAGTTGCGATACATTTCCTTAAACTTCTCTGACTGGAATACGATAATCAGCAGAATAACAATTGCCTTAACTGCAGGAAGTCTATCTGATGAAACACCGATAGCGTACATGGTTGTGGTTAAAGTCTGAATGGTAATAGCACCAATAATGGTTCCGCCGATATAGTATCTGCCACCAACCATCAGAGTACCACCAAGAGTAACTGCAAGAATTGCGTCCATCTCCATGTTCAGACCGGCATTATTGGCATCGGCAGCTCTAATCAGAGAGCCTTCGATTAGACCAGCAGTACCGGCACAGAAACCAGAGAAGATGTATACAGCAAATAGAACTGCAGTAACCTTAATACCTGCATAGCGAGCTGCATTTGCATTGATACCAACGGACTGAATCATTAGACCGATTGAAGTTCTCTTGTTGATGAAAAGAACCAGAAGAACCATTGCAAGAGCAATAATCATTGCTGTTGGAAGCATAACACCAGGAATGTTACCACCAATGTACGCAAATGGTTTGTAGTAAACAGTAATGATCTGACCGTCAGTCATCAGCTGAGCAATACCACGACCAGCTGTCATCAGAATCAGGGTGGCAACCATTGCCTGAATCTTCAGCTTGGCAACCAGGGTACCATTCCAGATACCTGCAACAATGCCCACACAAAGAGAGGCAAGAATTGCAACAAAGAATGGGTGCTCAGGAATACCTGAAATATCGCCACCTAACATCACGCAGCAGGTTGCGGATGAAATTGCTACAACAGCACCAACGGAAATATCGATACCGCCTGTTGCAATAACAAAGGTCATACCTAAAGCAAGGATGATCAGTGAAGAGGCACGGTACAGAATATCAATAGGACGACCGTACAGATTGCCATTTTCCATAACTTCAATCTTGAAGAAGTCATCTACGAAAAAAGCGTTGAATAAAAGCAGCACTGCTAAAGCAACCAGAGGCAAAGCAAGTGAGCTTTGGGTAAATTTTTTAACAAGACTTTCCATGGTAGTCTCCGGCTATAGCTTGCATAATGTGTGCAGTTGAAATTTCATCGTCATTCAATTCTGTAATCTTCTCATGATCACGAATTACCATGACTCTTGAACAGGTACGGACCATCTCGCCCATCTCACCTGAGATGAAAACAACAGCCATTCCCTTTTCCTTGGCTAAGGATACAGCCAAAGCTTCGATTTCAGACTTTGTACCAACGTCAATACCACGGGTTGGTTCGTCTAAGATCAGAAGATTAGGTTCAGTTGCAAGCCATCTTGCAATAATTACCTTCTGCTGGTTACCACCAGAAAGGTTCTTTATAAGCTGTTCACGGTCTGAAACCTTAATTCTCAGCAGATTAATATAGTAATCAGCAAGCTTGTTCTGGCGATGTCTTGACATATGCTTGAACATGCCGTTCTTAGCCTGTAGAGCAAGAATGATGTTCTCTCTTACTGACAGATCACCAATAATGCCTTGAACCTTACGATCCTCAGGACAGAATGCGATACGATTCTTCATCATATCCATTGGAGTCTTAACTGAAACAGCTGTTCCATCAATATAGATGTTACCGCTTGATTTCAGAAGTGTTCCGAACAGAGTTTCAGCGATCTCAGATCTTCCTGAACCTAGCAGACCAGCAAAGCCGACAACCTCTCCTGACTTGATATCCATAGAAAGATCTTTTACCTTACCAGGTACGGTTACGTGCTCAGTCTCCAGGAATACATTCTCACGAGGGACAGACTTATCAACGTTGGACTCGATTTCGCCTTCTTTAACTTCCTTACCCATCATCTTGGAGATAAGTTCAATTCTTGGTAAAGACTTGATGTCATACTCGCCGATATATGTTCCATCACGAAGTACGGTGATGCGGTCGCAGATTGTATAAATCTGCTCCAGGAAGTGAGAAATAAAGATGATGGAAATACCCTGAGACTTAAGATTTCTCATAATCTTAAACAATCTCTCGGTTTCCTTGTCTGACAGTGAAGAGGTTGGTTCGTCAAGAATCAGAACCTTACACTGTGTATCGATTGCACGTGCAATTGCGATCATCTGCTGCATTGCAACCGGATAGAAATTAAGTTCTTTGGTTACATCGATATCGATGCCAAGTTCGCGGAATAACAGGTCAGATGCATTCTTCTGCATTGTAGCCCAGTCAATACGGCCAAATGCTCCGCGAGGTTCACGTCCAATATAAATATTTTCAGCAACTGACAAATTAGCACAAAGATTAACTTCCTGGTAAACGGTTGAGATACCCATCTGTTGACTTGCCAGAGGTGTAGTAGGTTCGATTACCTTACCGTCGAAAGTGATTTCGCCATTAGTCTTGTGATAAACACCTGTTAATACTTTAACTAATGTTGATTTACCAGCACCGTTCTCACCCATTAGAGAAATGATTTCGCCTTTTTTAAGATTGAATGAAACGTCCTTTAAGGCCTTAACTCCAGGGAAGAACATGTCTATGTGTTTCATCTGCAATATATATTCGTTGTCTTCTAAGGCCATACAGCCCTCCTAATGCAGGTGTTCTTCTTGATGATTGATGATTGGGGGTTAAATTCAAATTAGGGTGCATCTCTGCACCCTATTTTTAAGTGTTGTAAATAGATTAGTATTTACGTGATGGGAATACTTCAGCAGCCTTGTCTGCAGTGTAAACGCCTTCCTCAACGAATACACTCTTAGGTACTGACTCTCCTTTTAGAACTTTTTCAGCGGTCTGGAAGAATAACTCACCCTGTAGTGGGTTACACTCAACAGTTGCATTGGTCTTGCCGTCGATCATAGCCTGGAAGATACCCTTTACACCGTCAACTGAAACGATGATGATATCCTTTGATGGCTTTAGACCAGCAGCTTCAATAGCCTGAACAGCACCTAATGCCATATCGTCGTTCATTGCGAACAGGATGTCGATATCATTACGATTTGACTTTAGGAATGACTCCATAACTTCCTGGCCCTTCTGACGGGTGAAGTCACCGGTCTGTGAAGCTAGGATATTGAACTTCTTAGCACCATCAGGATCAGCCTTCATAGCGTCGTTGAAGCCATTGCCACGGCCGGTGGTTGCAGATGCACCAACGGTACCTTCAAGAATAACGATGTTTAACTTGTCACCGCCGTTACGTGGCTTAACATTGTTTGCCTTTACGTAATCGTCGATCCACTTGTAAACCTTCTGACCTTCTGCATATGAATCAGTACCAATCTTAGCAACATATAAAGATGGATCTGAAACAGTCAGGTCACGGTCAACAATTAGAACAGGAATCTTTGCTCTCTTTGCTTCACGAAGAATGTTGTCCCAGCCGGTTGCTACGATAGGTACTAGACCGATTAAGTCAACCTTCTGAGCAATGAAGGTACGGATTGCCTTAATCTGGTTTTCCTGCTTCTGCTGAGCATCTGAGAACTTCAGATTTACGTTGTGAGCCTTTGCAGCCTCCTTAACGTCGTTGGTGTTAGCAGTACGCCACTCTGACTCAGCACCGATCTGAGAGAAACCGATGGTTAACTGCTTAGCCTGAACAGATGATGAAGCAATGATTGCACCAATTGATGCAGCAAGAACAGCTTTTACTAATTTCATAAGAACTCCTGATTGAAATGTTTGTTTATATAAAAAAGAATTGTTGCGAAAACTAACCCTTTTCTGTTATCAGATTGTATGACAGAGCACAATCAAAACGAATTCGAGATTAAAGAAAACGTGACACAGTTTTACATTTTTTGCGTTTTATTCAAAAAAGTTTGACTTGTATCAAAAATAACACGTAAACCTTTACGGAAATATTCTATTTTCTTACACTTAATTTAAGTTTAAAGCTAATTATCTGATTTACAAGAGAATAAATATATTTTTTTTGATATAAAAGAGGCTTTAATGTAAATATTTTTACATATTTGCAAACGATTACAGAGATAAATTTTCAGAAATTCGCAATTTACAGTTTTTTCAGTAAATCGGCTCCAAGAGTTTTAATACAGGCATTGATGGCCTTTTCAAGATCCATCATGGTTGGATTTAAAACAGGCTGTTTTTCAAGCTTAGTACAGACAAGAAGATAGAAATCCTTCTGTCTATCATTAAGTTTGGTTACAGCTCGTTTATAGAACCACAGATATCCCTGAAGAGGCATGAGCATAAGAAAAATAACACAGACAAGAGTTACAGGGAAATTTGAGGATATAGCAAAAAGCAGAGGTATTCCTTTAAAACCGCCACCCTGATATACGGCCCAGAAAAGAATAAAAACAATAAAAGGTGGTAATATTTTTCGTCCTGCAATCACAGCTTTTTTAACACGGCATTCAGGGAAAACAGGATTTAACAAAGGCTCTAGAGGCCAGTCGTTCATATACTGAATTCCAATTTTGATTTTACTTACAATATTCACCGGCTATCCTTAAAATAATTTTCTTTTCTGACAATTCTATAAATAGTTGCCGTAAAAACGCAATCTACTATACAAAAAATTGATCTGATAATTTTATTGCAAATATGCATTTATCCCGTATGTTATAATTTTGTGGTTAATATGCTTGGATCATATCCCTGTGTAAGAAATAATTTCAATTTTGGCAAGTATGGAGTTACAAGTGTCACGTAATGTTATGCTAGTGCCAGCAGGTAAAACTACTGGTATTTTTACTGCATCTTTAGGTTTAGTAAAAGCTTTAAACGATAACGGTGTTAAGGCTGCTCTTTTCACCCCTTTCTACAGCTGCTGCGGAAAAGAGTGTTCAACCACCTCTTTAAACAAGTGCTGTGCTGCTAAGAAGCTTTCTGAAGGAAACAAGTCAGAGGTTATCGAGGCAATCGTAGCAAACTATAATGCACTAAACGATGCAAACAAATATGATGTAATTGTTATTGAAGGTGTAACCGACGCTCCTTTCAACGTTAACGAGATTAACGCAGAAATCTGCCACGCTTTTGATGCAAATATTATTTCTGTAGTATCCGGCAAATGCAAATGCGCAAAGAGCGCAATTGACTCAACTCTTCTTTACTTCGGCAACGCAGGCAAGAATCAGCATTTAGGAACCATTCTTCTGAATGACAATGCCCCAAGAGATGCAAAGGGCAACAAGAAGCTGGTTCTATCTGGCTGTGACAAGTGCGGTGCAGCATGTGCAGCTAAGAAGGAAGACGAAGTTCTATCAGATTTTATTGCTACTGTTAAGTTCGACGTAGCTTACTACGCTCCTAGAGCTAAGGACATTGCTCAGTTTATCGATGCTAAGATCGCTTCTGGCGACGAGAATGTACGTGCATATAAGGTTTCTCTATCAAATGAAAGTGCAAAAGAGAGAACCGTTCTTGTAACCGACACTCTTCCATCAAAGACCGAAGCTAAAACAGTTATTCTAACAGACGGAGTTACCGGTTCTGTTGACGGTGCAACCGTAATCACCACCGAGAAGCCTCTATGGTCAGTAGCTCAGGCTTTAGCAGAGTTCCCTGCTCAGTTGAGAGATGACGAAGAGCAGAAGAAGTTAATCGAAGACGGTGCTTCAAAAGACTTTGATTCTAAGGCAATCAATTTAATCAAGAATCTTGAAGAAAAAGCAACTCCTCTAATGAGCCCTGCGGCATTCCGCAGCAAACTGACTGCTCTTGCAAGAGCAGCTCACAAGAAGATCGCTCTTCCAGAGGGTGATGAGCCACGTACCGTATGTGCTGCAGCTAAGGTTGCAGAGCAGAACATTGCTGTTCCAGTACTATTCGGTAAGAAGGACAAGATCTTAGAAGTTGCTAAGGCACAGGGCGTAACTCTTGGAGATAACGTTGAGTTCGTTGATCCAGATTCTGTCCGCGAGAAATATGTTGACAGACTGGTTGAGCTACGTAAGGCTAAGGGTGTTACCCCAGAGCAGGCTCTAGAGATGCTAAAGGACAACGTATTCCTAGCAACCATGATGATTGACAGCAAAGAATTAGACGGTCTGGTATCTGGTGCAGTTCACACTACAGCAAACACCATCCGTCCAGCTCTCCAGGTTCTAAAGACTGCTCCTGGTGCTAAGCTTGTTTCTGCAATCTTCTTCATGCTGATGGATGAGCAGGTTTATGTATACGGCGACTGTGCTCTAAACATCAACCCAACTGCTGAAGAAATTTCAGAGATTGCTATTCAGTCAGCTGATACAGCTAAGGCATTCGGTATTGATCCAAGAGTTGCAATGATTACCTATTCAACAATCAACTCCGGAAAAGGTGCAGATGTAGACATGATGAAAGAGGCTACAGCTCTTGTTCGTGAAAAACGCCCTGATATCGCTGTTGACGGTCCTCTACAGTACGACGCAGCAGTAATGCCTGATGTTGCAGCACAGAAGGCACCTGGTTCACCAGTTGCTGGTAAGGCTACAGTATTCATCTTCCCTAACCTGTCAACCGGTAACACTGTATACAAGGCTGTTCAGCGTTCTGCTAAGCTGGTTTCTATCGGACCTATGTTACAGGGTATGAAGAGACCTGTTAACGATCTGTCTCGTGGTGCTTTAGTTGATGACATCATCTACACCGTTGCAGTTACCGCAATTCAGGCAACTCAGGTTAAAGACTAATTCAGTTTCCTGAATTACCTTTATTAATTGACAAAAGCAGCTTCGGCTGCTTTTGTTTTACATATCTAGCTAACTATAATTCAGATTAGAAACAGCATACGAGGAGAAACAATCATGAGAATTCTGATAACAGGGGGATCTGGCTTCATTGGAAGAGAACTTGTAACCCTGCTTAGAAAACAGAATGACACTATCTTCGTATATACCCACAAGAAACAAATTACAAATAATCTAGGCTTTAGTAACGATATTTCAATTCTTCAGGCTTCAGATGATTTTCCTGATGTTGACGTAATAGTAAACCTTGCAGGAGAATCAATTGCGCAAAAAAGATTAAGTCAGAAAAGACTTAATGAAATCCTAAAATCAAGACTTGATACCATAGATCTATTAGCAGAGAAATATGCAGAAAACTTTCCAGCTCATTTTCTTCAGGCTAGTGCTACGGGGATCTACATAGATAATTGTGAGCAAGATGAGAAAGGTGAACTTGCCAATACAGTTTATGCGGATATCTGCAAAAATATCGAAAAAAAAGCCAATGAGCTGAAGAATGAATTCCAGGCTGCAATAAGTATCCTAAGAATAGGTGTTGTCGTAGGAGATGGAGGAGGGCTGGTTGAAAATCTGAAATATCTCCCTACTCTGCATTTAATAGGAGGGAGCAACTATATACCCTACCTTAAAATAAGTGATTGCGCAAAAGCAATAAAACTAATCATCGAAAAAAGGATTCAAGGTAATATCAATCTATGCTCAGATCACTATCTTACGGCTAATGAGCTTTTAAAGCTTTCCTCTTCCTCAAAACACCTCACAGTTCCTGTCCCAAAATTCGCTTTAAAGCTCGATAAAAGAGGCGAACTTCTATTGACAAATCAGAGGATTTCTCCTGCAACGTTAAAAGAAAACGGTTTTGTTTTTGACCATTTTTAGATTACTTTGTAATCGTTTGCAAATAAAATTAACTCATTGTTTTATAACATATTAAATATTAAAATCTAAAATATTTTGCATAGATCATACTTTTACTACTTTTCTTAAATAAAAATTAGCGTACAATACGTTTATACAAAAGAACAAAGTAATAATTCATAAAAAAATCACAACATCAAGACAAATTAAAACTCGGAGTAAAAAATGTTAGAAGATTTAAAAAAGGCCGTATTTGAAGCTAACTTAGATTTACCTAAGCATGGCCTGGTAACTTTCACCTGGGGAAACGTTTCAGGTATCGACAGAAAGTCAGGATTAGTAGTAATCAAACCATCAGGAGTTGATTATGAAACCATGAAGGTTGAGGATATGGTTGTAGTTGATCTTAAGACTGGTGAAACAGTTGAAGGTGACTTAAATCCATCTACAGATACTCCGACTCACCTGGAATTATATCGTGCATGCCCTGATATTCAGGGTGTAGTTCACACTCATTCCCGTAATGCAACTTCATTTGCACAGGCAGGAATGGATATCCCTGCATTAGGTACAACTGGAGCTGACTATTTCTATGGCGCGATTCCATGTACCAGAAAAATGACCAAGCAGGAAATCGAAAGCGAATATGAGCTTGAAACAGGTAAAGTGATTGTTGAAACCTTTAAGAAGCGCAACATCAATATGAAGGATGTTCCAGCTTGTGTTGTTTACTCACATGGACCATTTGTATGGGGTAAGTCACCTGCAAATGCAGTATACAATGCAGTTGTTCTTGAAGAAGTTGCTTTCATGGCCTACCACTCATTAACTCTGAGACCAGATCTTCAGCCAATGCAGCAGGATCTGCTTGATAAGCATTACCTACGTAAGCACGGTGCCAATGCTTACTATGGACAGATTAAAAAGAAATAACTTTAAGTAAAAGTAAACTCTCAAAATACGTAGTTCTTTAATTTATGGCCTAAACATATGATGTTTAGGTCTTTTTTTTTACCTGCGCCATAAATCATATTTATACGACTGCTTATATCTAATATACAGTCTTTTACCACGCAAAATATCAGCTTCTGCTTTTACCATTCTAGATTTCCTTTAGATAAGGAAAGACAGACAGAAAGCAAAAGCTGATATATGGTAAATAGGCAAAAAAAAATCCCACATTAAAAAAATGCAGGATCTAAAACAAATTCAATGATTGTTAATCGAAATGACTTTTAACCTTTATAACTGTATCCACGATATAGTCCTCTGGAAGATTTCCTATCTTGTTAAGGTAATCATGCAGTTTCTTAATAACCTGATAGCCCTGTACAACAGGAGACTGGCAGATAACAAAATCAATAATATCGTTCTTAACCAGTTCCTTGGTTGTGTAAATCTCATCACAGGCAAGAATAAAACGTTTGTGCTGAGAATCAGCGATAATTGCGGCACCTAAACCAGAAACGCCCGAGCCTGTTGCCATGTACACAACATTAACCTCAGGATGCTTCATAAACGCCTTCATAGTAACCTGCTGGGTAATAATATCCTGATCATTACCCTCGATTACATCAACAATTTCATAATCCTGTCTTCTGGACTTTAGTTCAGAAATAAAACCATCCAGTCTGGTCTTATGACCAAGGTGAGACTTGTAACCGACAACTACAAGGATCTTCAGAGGAATACCTGGGTGACACTTATCAACCATTGCAGCGGCAACCTTACCTGACTTGAGATAATCAGGGCCTACAAAGCATAATCTCTTGGTGCCAGGAAGATCATTATTCAAAAGGACTACAGGATACCCCTTATCAGATAATTCAGCTATCTTGGCTCTGATTTCCTCAGAGTCAACTGAGCACAGAACAAAAGCCTTACAACCTGAATTCTCCAGTTCCTCTAATGCTCTGATCTGGGTGTCAACATTCCAGCCTTCCTGCTCTTTGATAATTACATCAATTCCAAGATCTTTGAACTCCTTTAAAGCCATCTCAATGCCTTTTTTGATATCATCAAAAAAAGGTGAGTTAATACTTGGAATTACGATACCAACGTAGTTAATGCTTTTCTGAGAAGATAAAGCTCGACCTGCTCGATTTGGAATATACCCCAATTCCTGAGCCAGCTGGCGGATTCTCTCTGATGTTTTTGCGCTTACTTCATTCTTGTCATTGAGTGCGCGTGAAACAGTACCTATCGAAACGCCAGATGCTTTAGCTAGGTCTTTTAAGGTGACGCTCATTTGTTTCCTCGTAAAAATTCGCAAACGGTTACATTATTATTGATTATTATCATATTATTTTACTAAAATTTGCATAACTTTGCCTTATATTTGCGTGCTAGATAGCAATTTTATTTACAAACGAAAATTATCGTGCATTATTTAAATTTGCATTTAAATGTAATTGTCTAATAAATAAACAAATTTTACTTGTTAAAAGATACTTATGTAAAAACGAAACTATTTTTATAGAATGACTAATTCATAAAACATATTTTGTTAATTAGCCAAGAATGAAGATTTACCAGAATGCCTATTCGTGAATAAAATAAGAGTATCGTAAAGACTATGAAAATATTTGCGTGGACGGATTTAATTTCGGATTTATTAAAAATCAAAGAGGACTCCTACCAGGAGTTCTCTCAGAAATTAAGTCCCGATAATAAAGTTCTCGGAGTAAGAATACCTAAAGTTAGAAAGCTTGCCCTTTACTACCTTAAAAACTGCTCACAGGACGAATTACTGCTTACTCCCATGCCCAAGGAACCTTACCTTGAGGAAAAGCTCTGTAAAGCAATCTTTATAGCAAGATCTAAGATTGATGAAAAACAACGTCTGATATATATTAAGGAATTTCTAAAAAGCATTGACGGTTGGGCCATATGCGACGGCTTCTGTTCTGAACTTAAAAGTGCAAAGGAGAATCAGGAGCTGTATTTTTCTTTTGTTAGAAAATGTTTTAAGACTAAGAGCGCCCCTTTCACACTGAGATTTGCATGTGTAATGTCTCTGATGTACTTCTGTAATCAGAAATACGAAGATGAAATCATCTCTTTTCTTGATAGGATAAATACGAAAGAATACTACGTACATATGGGAGTCGCCTGGCTAATTGCAACTCTTTACACAAAAAATGGACCTCATATTCTAGATAAGATAAATGCGATTACTCTTGATGATCTGACCTTCAACAAAGCTATTCAAAAAATTACCGAATCCAACTATATAAGCAAGGAAAAGAAAGCCGAGATCAGAAAATTAAAACGAAAATAAGTGACTTTTTATCTTACTATTTGATTTTGTAAGGTATTTGCATATAATTGTGCTTACGGAGAAATGGCAGAGTGGTTGAATGCATCGCACTCGAAATGCGACAATCGTCTTTTCGACGGTTCAGGGGTTCAAATCCCCTTTTCTCCGCCATTCCTATTATTTTCCTTTCATCGTCTTCAAAATCAATAACAATCAGTTTTGTAACACAAAAACAGTTTAAACACTTAAAGGAATTTGATTGGGCTCAAAAGAAAGAGTCCCGCAAGAACGGGACCCAAAACTAAAAACTACTTTTTTTCGATAGATTAGAGCATAGTTGCTCTTAACTGCTCACCGGACAGAGGAGACAGATATGCAGGAGCAATATCAAATACAGTCTTGCAACCGTTAACACCTTCACTGTGAAGACGAGCAATAGCTCTTGCGTATGCAACAATAACGCTTCCTGTAAACTCAGGATTAGAATCAAGCTTTAAGCTATACTCAATCACGTGGTTATTTTCAAGATTGAATCCGGTCTTGCCTGATCTTAAAACAAAGCCACCATGTGGCAGACCACGGTGGTTCTTATCTAACTCTTCCTGAGAAATGAAGTTAACAGTAGTGTCATAGTCAGAGAAGTAGTTAGGCATTGTCTTAATTTCATTCTCAACCTTAGCAGCATCAGCACCTTCCTTCAGAACAACATAGCAAAGTCTGGTGTGTTTCTGACGTGTGGTTAATTCTGGATTAGCTCCACTTCTAACTGACTCAAGAGCTGATTCGATTGGACAGGTATACTGTCTTGCATCAGCAACACCTTCGATTCTACGAATTGCGTCTGAATGGCCCTGGCTTACGCCTCTACCCCAGAAAGTATAATCTTTACCGTTAGGCAGAACTGCATTTGCATATAAGCGGTTTAATGAGAACATACCAGGATCCCAGCCTGCTGAAATTAAAGCAATATGACTGCCTGACTTAGCTGCACTGTCAACATTTGCAAAATGTTCAGGGATCTTAGCGTGAGTATCAAAACTGTCGATTACATTAAATAGCTTTGCTAACTTTGGAGTCTGTACAGGGAGATCAGTAGCAGAACCGCCACATAGGATCATTACATCAATCTTGTCTTTATAAGATTCAACATCATTTACGCTTACTACAGGAACACCAGCTGTAGATAAAGACAGAGAAGAAGGCTCTCTTCTGGTGAAAACTGCAACCAGCTCTAGATCATCTGCATACTTTAAAGCACTTTCAATTCCACGACCTAAATTGCCGTATCCGTAAATTCCAACTCTTGTAGTCATTTTGACCTCTGATAAAAATAGCGTTTCTAAATTTGTTCTAAAATGTAGCAAAAAGAATAATAATAGTCTAGTTTTGTATATTTTTGCACCATTATAAATCGGTTCATAAATACTTACCTAAAAAAACTTTTTAACAAAAAAACAAAATAATTTTAATATGAAACTAAATTAATACTTGCTGATTTAAGTAAAAACATAAAAATCCATTAAAAATCAACTAAATTAAATGAAAATAAATATCTTTTTTTTAGTTTTGTTTGTTCAGACACGAACATTTGAAAACAAAAAGCGTAAAATAATTTTCACCATATAAAAATAAATAAAAAAATATAACAGCATTAAGGATATCCAACTAATGAGCATTCTAAGACGACTAAGCAATCCACAGATCAAAGCGTCAAAATCAGACAATAAACTTATTCATTACTTTTTGGCCAATGGTCTGAAGGCATGTTCTTCATCTATTTCAGAGATCTCTGCTGACTGTGATATTTCACATGCAACAGTTACACGTTTTGCCCGAAAATTCGGATTTGAAACTCTAAAAGATTTTAAAATTGCCCTTGCCCAGGATCTAGGAGCACAAGATAACGACAATCATGGAAAAAGAACAGCCATCAACCTGAAAGAAAGCTGCGAAACTACAGCACAGAAGCTTTTGCAGTTAAATCAGACTCTGTTATCTCAGACTGCAGTAGAAATCGGTTTTGAATCAGTTACCAAACTAACTCGCGAAATTGTCGGAGCCAGACACGTCTTTTTCTTTGGAATAGGAAGTTCTGGTTATCTTGCCAGAGATGCTGCCAGAAAAATAGCCCGTATCGGTATTGATGCCAGATGCTATACTGATTCACATGAAATTATGACCCATTCAACAATGATTACAAATCAGGATGTAGCAATCTACATATCAAACTCAGGTCAAACACATGAGCTAGTTAAATCTGCAGCCTTATGTTCCAAAAAAGGAGCTATGATTTGTGCAATTACAGCAGAAACTACATCACCACTGTATTCCTTCACCGATATTACTGTGCTGCACGCGGTACATGATTACGATCTTGCGCAGGGCTATGCAGACTCTCGTCTGTCAGTTTTCTTTATTATTGACCTTATCTATATTGAACTGATAAAGCTTATAGGAGAAAAGGCAATCAAGCAGAAACAGGAAACTCAGGAAGCAATCGATTCACTTTCTAATAACGATTAAAATCACATAGTTATACAGGGTTTTCACAAAAAATGGGGTACTTATTTTCAGCCCCATTAAAAAGGCCGTTAAAATAATAACGGCTTTTTTTTAACTAAGGATTATATGAAAACTCTGCTCTTAACATTATTATTTTTATTTCTTTCAGCTACTAGCTATTACCTAGATATCTGGTTTAACATCACTCCTTCTATTCCCCAGGGAATCTACAGACTTTCAAAAAACGAGAATGAAATCAAAAACGACAGCATTATTCT
Source organism: uncultured Succinivibrio sp. (assembly GCF_902756765.1). NCBI lineage: Bacteria > Pseudomonadati > Pseudomonadota > Gammaproteobacteria > Aeromonadales > Succinivibrionaceae > Succinivibrio > uncultured Succinivibrio sp. Next base: position 14,364 of record NZ_CACVSS010000028.1, read on the forward strand.
TTTTTGTCTAAATAATAAATACGCAGAAATAGCAAAAGATCGAAAATACATCTCCGCAGGAAAATGCAGAAAAGGTCTATCCCCTATTGGAAAGCACGTTATTGCATCATATCCTGATAAAGTCAAAATCAATAATAACGGCATTTATATAAATGGGAAACTCGTTAAAAATACCAGACCTTTACCTCAAGATAAGGAGGGAAGAAATCTTATTCACACAGAGTTATATAAAACATTAAAACAAGATGAATTTATTGTTGCAAGTTCAAAAGAAGATTCTTTTGACAGCAGATATTATGGAATAATCGAAAGAAAAGATATTGAAGGAAAGTTAAAAGAAATTTTGGTTTTCTAGAATTATCCCGCCAAATTAGAGGCGGGATAATATCATGAAAAATTAGTCCATTCTCTTGAATAGAAGAGAACCATTGGTACCGCCGAAGCCAAAGTTGTTTGACATAGCGTACTCAATATCATGTTTCTGAGCTGTACCAGGAACAAGATTGAAATCACCAACTTCATCTTCTGGATTAACAAGATTGATGGTTGGAGGACAAATCTGATCCTTAATTGACATAACAGTGATAACTGCTTCGATTGCACCAGCTGCACCTAATAAGTGACCAGTCATTGACTTGGTTGAACTCATGCAGCAGTTCTTAGGAGCATCACCAAACAGACTCTTAGCAGCACGTAACTCTGATAAATCACCTACAGAGGTTGAAGTGCCGTGAGCATTGATGTAGTTAACCTGCTCTGGTTTTACACCTGCATCCTTTAATGCGCCCATCATTGATCTTGCTGCACCTTCACCTGTTGAAGGAGTTGCTGTCATGTGATAAGCATCACCAGACATACCGAAACCAACAAGCTCAGCATAAATCTTAGCACCACGAGCCTTAGCATGCTCATACTCTTCAAGAATCAGCACACCTGCACCGTCACCTAGAACGAAGCCATCACGATCCTTATCCCAAGGACGAGATGCATGCTCAGGATCATCATTACGGTGAGATAGAGCCTTCATAGAAGCGAAACCGCCAATACCCATAGGGGTTGAAGCTTTTTCTGCACCACCACAAACCATAACATCAGCATCACCGAAAGCAATCAGTCTAGCTGATAAACCGATAGCGTGAGTACCTGTAGCACAAGCGGTAACCATTGACAGGTTAGGACCACGAAGACCTTTCATAATTGAAAGCTGGCCTGAAACCATGTTGATAATTGTTGATGGAACGAAGAATGGGCTGATTCCACGAGGACCTTTAGCAACTAAACCAGTAATGTTCTTCTCGATCAGAGTAAGACCACCAATACCAGAACCGATCATGGTACCGATTCTGTCAGCATTTGCTGGAGTAATCTCTAAACCAGAATCATTCAAAGCCATAACGCCTGCAGCAATACCGTACTGAATGAATTCATCCATCTTACGTGCATCTTTAGTTGTGATGCCCCACTGCTCAGCATTAAAGTTCTTTACTAGACCGGCAATCTTTACAGAGAAATCTGTAGTATCAAAATGATCAACAGTAGTGATACCGCTCTTGCCTGCTAATAAATTTTTCCATGATTCTTCTAAAGTACCGCCAACTGGGCTTAACATACCCATTCCGGTAACTACAACCCTACGTAATTGCACCGTTGGATCTCCGTTATTGATTTGTGGACTAAATCGGTAATTATTACCGAATACAAGCATTAAAAGCCTGTTAATTGACTCGACGCAGAATAAACATCCTACGTTTTAGACGGGATTTATCCGCCTTGAATTCTTTTGGTTATGAATAAACACTGTTCATTGCATAACCTTTTATCAACATTCAAAGAACTGGGATAACCAGATGAATACTTTGTAAGCTTAAAAAAGGTGATACAAAATCTTCTAAAAAGAATGGAGATGTTTAGCATCTCCAGTCCACTTTAAATGTTCAAATATTGGATGAAGTAAATTCATCCTTATAATTCAACACAGACCAGCTATTACTGATTGTTGTTGATGTAATCGATTGCGGCCTGAACGGTAGTGATCTTCTCAGCTTCCTCATCAGGGATTTCGGTACCGAACTCTTCCTCTAAAGCCATTACTAGCTCTACGGTATCTAGTGAGTCAGCGCCAAGATCATCAACGAATGATGCCTCTGGTACAACATCCTCAGGCTTAACGCCTAATGTGTCAACGATAACTTTATTTACGCGCTCTTCAATATTGCTCATTTTTTTCCTTGACCAGGCTGCGAAGGCAGCGCTGTCCCTTTGCTAAAAAAAACGCCCCAGCCCAATGCTAGGACCCAAACAAAACTTTATGCAATTATATATGTTTTAAATGACTTTTGGTAGTAAAAAAAAGAATAAAATATACAAAAAGTAATTTAATTCACAAATTCGCATAAATATCAATTAGTTGCAGTGCAATCCACCATTTACATCAATGGTTGAACCTGTTATATAAGCAGCTAAATCTGATGCCAAGAATACAGCAGCACCGGCAATATCCTCAACAGTTGCAGCTCTCTTTAAAGGAATAGAATTGGTCCATGCCTTTAGCTGCTCCTCGTTTAATGCAGCAGTCATATCAGTAGCAACAAAACCAGGAGCAATGCAATTAACAGTAATGCCTCTTGAACCAACTTCCTTAGCTAATGACTTGCTGAAACCAATTAATCCAGCTTTGGCAGCAGCGTAGTTACACTGACCAGCATTACCATCCTGACCGACGATTGAGGAGATGTTGATGATCCTACCAGCTCTCTTCTTCATCATTGGACCAATAGCCAGCTTACACATCTGAACACATGCAAACAGATTGCACTGAAGAACATCCTCCCAGTCCTGATCCTTCATTCTCATAAACAGAGTATCACGAGTGATACCAGCATTGTTTACAATAATGTCAGGGCATGAGCCGGCATCAGCTACAACAGAATTAAAACAGTCTTCGACGGTCTGCTTGTCAAGAGAATTCATAACTAATCCCTTGCCGTGACCATTTAAGTATTCAGTAATACCGGCAGCACCTTTTTCTGAGGTTGCAGTACCGTAAACTTTAGCACCAAGCTGCTCAAAAGCCTGGGCAATTCCCTTACCGATACCACGTGAAGCACCAGTAACTAAAACAATCTTTCCTGAAAAGTCTAAATTAAACATAATATGATTCCTATGCTAATTCTTCTAATGCTTTCTCTAAGGTCTGCTCATTGCAGATGTTTGCACTGCCAAGAGTCTTATCAATACGACGGTTCAAACCACATAGAACTTTGTTAGGACCACACTCAATAAGAGCTTCCACACCGTCAGACTTCAAAGCCTGAACTGTTTCTACCCAGCGAACAGGCATAGTCAGCTGCTTAACAAGAGCGTCTACAAGATCAGACGCCTTAGTTAAAGGCTTAGCTAGAGCATTAACATATACAGGAATAGAAGCGTCATTAATCTTGATTGACTTTAAAGCTTCAGCCAATCTGTCTGCAGCTGGCTGCATAAGAGGACAGTGAGATGGAGCAGAAACTGCCAGAGGAACAACTCTCTTAGCGCCCATAGCGGTAAATTCAGCACAAGCCTTGTCAACAGCAGTCTTGTTACCAGAAATAACAACCTGACCTGGAGTGTTGAAGTTTGCAGCCCATACTTTTTCTGAATCGGTTGATACCTTTGCACAGGTCTCGATAATTGTATTGTCATCAATACCAAGAATAGCTGCCATTGCACCAACACCGGCAGGAACAGCTTCCTGCATTGCCTGACCGCGAAGTCTTACTAATCTTACAGCATCCTTAAAGTCGATAACACCTGCAGCTACCAGTGCGCTGTACTCGCCTAGAGAATGACCTGCAAGAGCAACAGGTTTTTCAGACTTGGACATTAAAACTCTGAATGCTGCAACGGAAGCTGTCAGAATTGCAGGCTGAGTAACCTCAGTCTTGTTAAGTTCGGTATCAGGACCGTTTAAGGTTACAGACTGAAGATCATAGCCTAAAGCCTCATTAGCTTCAGCATATGTTGCCTTAACAATTTCGTTATCCATAAAATCCGCAAACATTCCAACGCTCTGAGAGCCCTGTCCTGGAAAAACTGCTGCAAATTTTTTCATAAAGAATCTCCTGAATTTAAGAAAAACTTCTTTTAAAAAAACTAAATTACTGAATCTTACAAAATAGACAAAAAGGTCTTGCGCTACACTAGTAACGTACCAGAGCAGACCCCCAGGTAAAACCGCCGCCAAATGATTCTAAAAGAAGAACATCTCCTCTCTTGATCCTGCCGGAACGAATACCCTCATCAAGGGCTAGACCAACGGAAGGAGCCGAAGTATTGCCCTGTTTGTCTAAAGTAACAATCACATGCTCCATATCAAGCTTAAGCTTTCTTGCAGTAGCTGCAATGATTCTCAAATTAGCCTGATGAGGAACAAGAAAATCCAGATCATCTGCTGTCATATTTCCCTTTTCAAGGGTAGTTGTAACCAGAGAGGCCAAAACAGTAACAGCATGTTTGAACACATCATTGCCTTTCATATACAGCCATGAATCATCACCGGTAAAATTACCGCGCTTAGGATAAGGCAATGATAAAAGAGGACCGAATTTTGAATCGGCAGATAGATGGGTAGCAATGGTACCCTCGGTCTCAGACTCACCTAGGATACAGGCGGCCGCACCGTCACCAAACAGAATAATAGTTGTTCTGTCGGTTGGGTCACAAGCTCTTGACATTAAATCAGAACCTACAATCAGAACTTTTTTAGCCTGACCGGAAATAATCATAGAATGAGCCAGTGAATAGGCATAGCTGAAACCAGAACAGGCTGCAGCTAAATCAAATGCAGGTCTATCTTTAATACCTAATAGGCCTGAAATTTCACAGGCTGCAGAAGGGAAAGCATACTGAGCAGATGTTGTTGCACAGATGACCATGTCAATTTCACATGCGTCAATACCGGCAGCTTCCAATGCTCTTTTAGCGGCTATCGCTCCCATTGAGGCAGCAGTCTCATCTGGAGCTGCAATACGTCTCTCACTTATACCGGTGCGCTCAATGATCCACTCATTTGAGGTATCAACCATCTTTTCCAAATCTGCGTTGGTACGCACCTGTTCAGGTAAATAACTACCTGTTCCAAGAATTCGAGTAAACAAGGAATTCTCCAATTTCTACAAAAACAATTTCGCTATTTTATCAAGAATAAAGTCTTTTTCATAAAATAATATGTATTTTTTACTTTACTCTGAAAAAAACAGCAAAACGTTAGAAAAAAAATTTTCAGTGTAATTTCTGGTAGTAGGAAAATTTTACTGTACTTGTTTTTTAATAGTTTCTACCAGATTCAGCTGAGCAGTCTTTGCAGCCTCAACCAGCGCTACAGCAACAGCTTCCTTGCCAGCACTGGCATGGCTCTTGATTACAAGACCATCAACACCTAAAAGCACAGAGCCGTTGTACTGCCATGGTTGAAGCCACTCAGGTCTAGCAAGTTTTGAGAAAAACTTCTTCATTCCCTGAGCATTCAGGAAGGCTGAGGCCACACCTTCTGCGGCCTTAAGAGCAACATTACCGGTAAATCCGTCGGTAACAATTACATCTGCATCATCTGTAAAGAGCTTATCTGCTTCAACAAATCCGTAGCAGTTCAGAGAATGATCCTGCTCGATCAGATCACGAGCTTCCTTAACCAGGGCACTGCCCTTGTTTCTCTCGCTACCAACGTTAAGCACACAGACTCTTGGCTTTGAAACATTGTAGAAACATTGATAAGCAGTCTGGCCCAGGATTGCGAAATCATGAAGATCCTTGGCATTGCTTGATGCATTAGCACCAAGATCCAGCATTAAGGAGTATTTTGAGGGACCAGCAGGGATCTTTGCACATAAGGCAGGTCTTAAACCGCCTATGGTACCAAGAATATGACGGGAAAGGCTGACTAATGGACCAGTACCGCCACTTGACACGGCAACATCAGCTTCCTTGTCTTTAACAGCTTCGATAACACGACGCATTGCGGATGTACGATATCCTTCCAGAACAGCTCTAGGATCTTCATCCTGAGGAATGCACTCTGGAGCATCAATGAATTCATATCGGCTTGAATCAACTTTCTCAAAAGCAAGAGCAACCTTCAGCTTTTGGGATCCGTAAACCTTGATTTTGATATTAGGATATAAAACCAATGCAAAACGAACTGCACTGGCAACTGACTTGGCATCGACATTGTCTCCGCCAGTTCCATCGAGGGCTACAGTAATTTTAGTTTCGCTATTCACAATTCAAAAAGGGCATAGAGACTTTGTCCCTGTGCCCTTCTCCATTAATTCATACTTGATAAGAATCTTATCGACAAAAAAGTTATGACTTAAGCCTTAGCAGGAGTTAAGTTTAACTTCTCACCACGGTAGTAACCACCCTTGGTGATATTGTGACGAATATGAACTTCCTCTGAAGTCTTATCAATTGATAAACGCATTGCTGATAAAGCATCGTGTGAACGACGCATGTCACGACGTGAACGGGACTTATGGTTCTGCTGAACAGCCATTTTTATTGTCTCCTAAAAATTACTTAATTTGCGGAGAACTTGAATGCCCCGCTTTCTCTGATTTTTAACTAACTTTCGCCACCATCTGTGGCACTAATCGCGGTATTATACTTGGATAAATAATTATTTTCAAGCAAAAAACTAAATAACATTATCTTATGCTTTCTAATACCACTAACTCTCTAATTAATATAAAGAAAAAACTATTTCTTGAATTTATCCTTCAACTCGGCAAGAGCAGAAAATGGATTCTGCTGAGCCTCTTCAGCAAGTTCACCGAATGTCCAGCTGTCTTCAGAACTTACACATTCAGGATCATCCTCATCATGTGAAGTGATATAAGGAATTTCAAGCAGAATACAGTCTTCAAGAAAAGAGAGAAGATTAAAAGATCCATCCTCATTCAGCTCAACTATATCTAATTTCTCCTCAAGCTTTAGACTTCTAGCCTTTTCTTCATCACAGGTTGACTGGAAGTGTCCAGTTATTTCCTTGTCGAATTCTTTCTGACATCTCTGACATACAAAGCGAACCTTTGCGCTAAAGGAACCTTCAATTGTTCTTAGCCCCTGAAGATCCTCATAGAACCTGAACTCAACCTTCACCGGCTGAAGAACACTGCTGCAAGCCTCTGCTAATCTTGGTAAATATGAAGGATCAATTGTAGTTTTGTATTCAGCACCGTTGGATACAAGTTTTTCAAAATTAACTATTTCGTTAAAGGCCAAATCCGCCATGATATCTACCTAAAATTTATGAAAATTTGATACAAATTCTGATTATTTTTGAGTTTACAGTATACACTAGAAAAAGGGATTGTCTGATTTTAAGGTGACCGCATGACTATAAAATCTTTCATTACAATGTGTGTATGTGCTTTTTGCTCCATTGGTGTGGCTAATGCCTATAAAATTGAAGCAAGATTTGAAACCCAGCATTACGGTGTTTATCAGGTTATTCTTGGTAAAGGTGAAGTTTATGGTATTTCTTTAAAACAGATCATTGCCAAGGATTTAAGTTCAAGAAAGAAATTCCAGGCAACAGCAGCAGTCTATCCTTATGGAAGTGCTGCCATGAATGGTACAATCAAAGAGCCTACCGTTGGAGTCATCACCACAGAAAACTATGATGGATCTTCATCAGTTACCGTCAACCTTAATGACAAAGCAAAAAATTCAAGCTATGTTGGTATCTATTTAAACTTCAAGCAGCTCTCAAAAATTGCTGATAACAGGACAGTGAATTCACTGGCATCAGAACTTGCGCAGATGCCACTGGTTTTAGAGGGAGTTCCTGTTGATGTTGTATCAAAAGACTTTAGAGGCAACCTTTACTATACTGCTGCAACCGGAGCAGTAATTCTCGATTTCAATGTAATTGACAGTCTTTACTATGATAAAAAGAAACTTGAGTCTGTAACCGATAAGTGTACTGTAAATATTTTATCACTTCCAGACAGACACACTAACGAGTCTCCGCTATTCATAGCTGGACATGGTGCAGTGAACGATATTATCTGTGAAAAATAAAAAACAAAACACCAGAAATACTCACTGCCGTATAGTGAGTATTTTTTTATCAGATGAGATCTATATACTTTTCCATGTCAGAAACACAAGGAAGAATCATATCAGGCTTTAGTGAAAATAACGCATCTCCACTCCATACGCCAGTCTGCACACCAAGAGAACGATTATTGGCATCAATAAACATCTTGATATCTAAATATGAATCGCCTACACCTAAAATACTCTCTGAAGGAACATCAAGTCTTTTGGCCATCAGATTCATCATCTCAGGATTTGGTTTAGGGATCTCAGAACCACCACAGATAGCATCACAGTAATTTCCGAGAATAGTCGCATCCAGTGTCTTTTTAATACCGGCTGTTGAACGTCCAGAAGCATAACCAATCTTAAGACCTTTATGTCTGATTTTCTTCATCAGAGACTCAACTCCGGTAAATAAAGTATCTATCTGCAGTTCTGGCGACTGTAGGTATACCTCTCTATAAAAGGAGGTAATCTTCTTGTATTCAGGCTTTTTTTCTTCAGGAAGCAGCTGTCTGATACCTTCACTAAGTTCAAGTCCAATGGTACTCATAATTTCCCTTTCATCAGGAAGAGGAAGACCTAAAAGAGAAAAAGATTTATGGGTACAGGATATAATCTGAGTAATACTGTCGGTTAAAGTACCATCAAGATCAAAAACTACAGCCTTAATAGAGTTCTTAAATTCAGGAAAAGAAGAATCTACAACCAGATCTCGTCTTCCATCTATGTAAGAATATTCGTTACAGGAAGTCATAATTACTCATCAGCCTTTTTTCTTAGGATCTCTACAGCCTGCTCTAGTTCTGGAGGTAAAGGAGCTTCGACCTTAAGCATCTTTCCATCTGCAGGATTTAAAAAGGTGATCTTAAATGCATGAAGGAACATTCTCTTAAGACCAATGGATTTTAAGAAAGCATTGAAGTCCTTGTCACCATACTTTTCATCACCACCTACAGGATGTTTTACATATGCAGAATGTACACGAATCTGATGAGTTCTTCCGGTATGAGGCATAGCTGCCATCAGAGTAGCGCCATTTAAAAACTCAACCACATCATAGCCGGTTGAAGAAGGAGCTCCGTTTTTAAAGCTTACCTCAACCATTCTTTCACCAGATCTAAGTTCATTTCTGACCAGAGGAGCATCTACAAGATGAACTCGTCTGTCCCATTTTCCAGGAACTAAAGTCAGATAGCGCTTCTTTACAATTCTCTGACGGAACTGCTCATGAAGATTTCTAAGTGCAGATCTTCTCTTTGCAACTATCAGACAGCCAGAGGTTTCCTTATCCAGACGATGAGCAAGCTCTAGGAATCTCTGCTCTGGTTTTAAAGCTCTTAAAGATTCAATCAGACCGAATTCAATACCGCTGCCACCATGAGCTGCAAGGCCTGCAGGTTTATTTACCACCAGCAGATCCTCATTTTCAAAGAGGATTCTATCCTTCAGATCCTGAACCAGATGAAGATTAGAAGAAGGAATGGTAACAGGGCCTTCTGTAACGGTTACAGGAGGAATACGGATTACATCACCAGCCTTCAGCTTATATGAAGGAGATACTCTTCCCTTGTTGACACGGACTTCTCCTCTTCTAAGAATTCTGTAAAGCATACTTCTAGGTACACCTTTTAAAACTCTTGCAAGATAATTGTCCAGTCTCTGACCTTCGTCATCTTCATTGGCGGTGTTATAACTTACACCATGTGATACAACATGCTTATCTGACATAAAATTCCCATAAAAAAACTTGCACACATTGTACCTTAAAACCCAGCTAATTTGATTTTAATTTTTCCTTGAAAATCAAGGGAAGAAAAAACATGTCAACAGATAGAGATCTCATTTAAGGAAAAAACACAGAGAAAAAATTTTCCCTGCGTTTGGTTGTAAAGATAAGAATTAGGATTCGATTGGTCTTATGAGCTCAGACTTAGACAATTTTCCACAAAGATACAGCTTTATCTTTTGCACTGATAACCACACCGATTCTTATTAGTTCCTTTATCGGAAGAATTTCACCATAGCGCTTATCACAGGACTGTTCAAGAGCTTCGTCTAGTAGCAGGTTCTCTGAGCCTTTTGTTCTTGCAAGCTTGAACTCAAAAACATATCTTTTTCCTGGCATTTCTACAACAAGATCGGCACTGCCGATTGAGCTAATAACTTCCTTTCTGGAATTAATACCAGCAACAGTCATCGCAAGATCAATAAAATCTCTGCAGTTACGTTCATCGGTGAAAGCGACCTTATTATCGTAACCAAAGCTGTTTAAAATAACGTTAAAATGTTTAATGAGATTTTCATAACTCTGATTATTAAAATCTGAAACCAGTGCACTGGCTGTATCCTCGTCATCCTCGGTAATAGGAGTTTGTCTAACTTTCTTCAGATACAGTTTAGATAAGGAAGATTTCACCTCAAGGTTTGGAGGACACAGAAAATATCTTGTAATCGCAAGATCTTCAACATACTCCGGGCGTAAAGAAAGGTAACCGGTCTGATACAAAAGACTTACTGTTGGAGTATCGAAATAATCGTAGAAAAGATCTAAGTCATCCTGGCTGATTCTTACTTTCTTCAAAGTTTCAAGAGGAGTGTTCTGAATACTCTTTATGTATTTAGAAATCAGTGTAGGATAAGCACCACCAGTTTCATACCAGAAGTTTTTAAAGCCATTCTCTGGAGCGGATAAGAAATTTAGAACAGACCATGGATTATGTAGTAGAGTTTCGTTGTTTACATGGAATCTATAGCCATCATAGTGAGCCTTTATCTGTGCATAACATTCTTCTTTTGAGAGTTTTAGTATATTGGCTGCATTCTCAACATACTCATCAAAATACTGATGCATATCAGCTTCTGTATACCCCAATAGCGGAGCAAACTTGGCTTCAAGCCCTAAATCTCTTAGATTATTAAGCTGAGAAAATAAGCAAAACGGCCCACACCTGTAATAAAGATGAATCTCATCTTTCCCGATAGGGCTTTTATTGTTCCAAAAAGTCCCTGTATATATTTTCTATACTCTTCAAATAACTCTTTGTCGTCAAGTGAATGTGTTAGAGGATAATCATACTCGTCGATTAGAAGAACAAATTCACCGGGAGCACTGGAAATAATATCTGTTAAAAGGGCATCTGATTTATATGTTCCTGAGTAATTTTTTTGTGTAATCTCTAAACAATTTGCAGTATTAGCGAGGGTATCGTAGATTTTTGTGTCAAAATCAACAGGATTTGTGTATGCGAATGAAGAAAAATCAAGTCTTATAACCTTATACGTATTCCCCTTTTCTCTTTCCTCCCAAAGTTTTTCTATCTTAAGACCTTTAAAAAACTCTGTACCGTGAGAAAAAAGAGATTCAAGAGTGGAGATGAGAAGTGACTTTCCAAAACGACGTGGTCTCGAAAGAAAATTAGGACCATCAAGATAAGCAAATTCATAAATCAAATCTGTGTGATCAACATAAATCTGCTTTTGTGAACGCAATTCTTCGAATCCGCTTTTAGCTTTTGGAAGTTTTGTAATATCTACCATTATTTTTTCTCACCTAGCAGGATGATAAGACTATGAATTTAACTTTAATTTTACTACATGTAAGAGATATCTTGAAGACCATAAGGGATTGTTTCAGATATAACTCCTGTTATTTCCGGAATTGATAGACTTCAAAAAAAACAATAATTTTAGCTTTCATAAATAAGTATACAGACCTCTTTTGTGGCATAATATCGGCGGCGAAGTGCGATAATCGCTTTGTTCATGATTTCAACTCGCCTTATAACTAATCAGACGTCTGCAAGGGATGCCTTGCGTCTTTCTGCACGAATGCATGAAGGATAAAGACTGACGATTAAGGTTGCCGATAAATCGACCCCACTTTTTAGAAAGTATTGGCGCGTCATTTAAAGGTGTAAGAAAAACTTGTTTTCAATGCATTGGCTCTGCCGAAAGGTTGCTTATAACAGAGCCTGGTAGGGTTTTGCATTTTTGAAAACCATAAATTAGGATGATTTCTCGTGAAGAGAATGCTTATTAACGCAACACAGCTTGAAGAAATCCGTGTTGCCTTAGTCGATGGTCAGAAGCTGTATGATCTAGACATTGAATCTCCACAGCACGCCAACAAGAAAGCGAATATCTATAAGGGAACCATTACTCGAATCGAGCCTAGCTTAGAAGCTGCTTTTGTCGATTATGGTGTTGACCGTCACGGCTTTCTTCCATTAAAAGAAATTGCACGCGAGTATTACCCTGCTGGCACTAATTTCAATGACCACGCTTCAGTCCGTTCCGCACTAAAGGAAGGAACTGAGGTTATTGTTCAGATTGAAAAAGAAGAACGCGGTCTGAAAGGTGCAGCTCTTACTACGTTCATTTCTCTGGCTGGCAGCTACCTGGTTCTGATGCCAAACAATCCTCGTGCAGGCGGTATATCCCGTCGTATCGAAGGAGAAGACAGAACCGAGCTTAAAGCTGCTCTAAAGGGACTTACCGTACCAGAAGGTATGGGCGTTATCGTTCGTACTGCAGGTGTAGGTAAGAGTGCAGAGGAACTAGAGTGGGATTTATCCATTCTGACCAAGTTATGGGGCATGATTAAACAGGCTGCCGCTACTCGTCCTGCACCATTCCTGATTCACCAGGAATCCAACATTGCCTTAAGAGCAATTCGTGATTACCTAAGACCAGATATCGGTGAGATCTTAGTAGACAGTGAAGATGCCTACAAGCAGATTCTTCACTACATTGAGCTTGTAAGACCAGAGTTCGCCTCAAAGGTACATCTGTACAACGGTGATATCCCTCTGTTCAGCAAGTTCCAGATCGAAAGTCAGATTGATACAGCATACCAGAGAGAAGTTAGACTTCCATCCGGTGGTGCAATTGTTATCGATCCTACTGAAGCTCTAACTTCCATTGATGTTAACTCAGCAAAAGCTACACGTGGCGGAGATATTGAAGAGACCGCTCTTCAGACAAATATCGAAGCAGCCGAAGAAATTGCAAGACAGTTAAGATTAAGAGACGTTGGCGGTCTTGTTGTTATCGATTTCATTGATATGACTCCACTGAAGAATCAGCGAGAAATCGAAAACAGAATGAGAGATGCTGTTCGTCAGGACAGAGCCCGCATTCAGTTCAGCAGACTGTCCCGTTTCGGTCTTCTGGAAATGTCACGTCAGAGACTGCGTCCATCTTTAGAGGAGAGCAGCTCTCATGTATGTCCTATGTGTAATGGTCAGGGTACCTGCCGTGATACTCAGTCTTTAGCTCTTTCAATTCTAAGACTGATTGAAGAGGAATCTCACAAGGAAAATGCTGGTGACGTATTCGCAATTGCTTCAGTTGAAGTAGCAACCTTCATCTTAAATGAGAAGAGAGCTGCCCTAGCTGCAATTGAGGAAAGAACTCAGACCAGAATTACTATTATTCCTGAAAAGACATACATGCCTCAGGAATATCAGGTAAACCGCTGCATCCAGACTCCAACCAGCAAGGAAAGCAATATTCACAGCCTAGAAGTTCTTCGTGAACTGGATAAGGACAATCGTCAGAAGGCTGAGAATATCCTTGAGAATCCACTGCTGCAGAAGGTTGTGCAGAATGTTGGTATCAGCAATGCAAACACTGATACACCAGCAATCAACAGCGATATCATTTCTTCAACTATGACTGCTCCTAAGATTACAGCCCAGAAGAAAGATGCTAAAAACAGCCGTAGCAAGGTTCAGGACGAACCTGGTTCTATCATAGGTTCAATCAAGTCATTCTTCGGTTCTCTATTCGGAGTACAGAAGAAGGAAGAAGAAACAACTTCGAAGAAGAACGGCAAAGGTTCTCAGAAGAGAGGTTCTAAGCAGCGTTCTGAAACTCAGAACAAACGTGGACAGAGAACTTCTGGCAAACAGAACTCACGTGCTTCACAGGCAAAGCAGGACAAGGCAGAACGCACTGAAAAGACAGAGCGTAACGAAAAGACTGAGAAACAGTCTCGCCAGGAGTCAAACGAGGCTCCACAGCGTCAGCCAAAACAGCCAAGACAGCGTAAGGGCCGTAATGCTGCTTCTGAAGATGCACCTGCAAAAGAGCCTCGTTCACGTCGTCAGCCAAAGGAATCAGCTGCAAAGGAAGAGCGCCCTGAACAGCGTTCAACCGCAGAGACTTCTGCTCCTAAGCCAAGAAGAATCAGTACTCCTCCAAAGCCAAAGGCTAGCGAATCTAAAATTAAGGAAGTAAAACCTTATAAGGTTCCAAAGAGAGAATATACTGAGGAAAAGATGGATCAGGGCAATGATTTCTCTGTTGATTTCTCAAATATTCCATCAGGTCGCAGCACTAGCGAAGAGCTGAACATTGAATACTCAATCAAAGTTGGCGGTCTTCGTGATGCAGAGTTAAACGGCATTGAAGGAATTTCAGAACCAACAGTTGAGCCTGTTGATTACACAAACGTTCCTTCCGGAAGAGATTTTGACAAGGGTAATGCAGTTGAAACCTCACCAAGAGCTGGTGGATTAAACGGCAAAACCTCAAGCGCTGCTACCAAGATAATTGATACTCAGCGTGAAACAGATCCTTTCATTGAGAACTAACGTTTAATATAAAATACTAATAAAGCCGGTAAATAAAATTACCGGCTTTTTTTGTGTTAGTATTTTTTTCATATTTCTTTAAACAAACTTACATGCATGGTTGGTTAAGCATTTTTAGGCATCCTTGGAGTTTTAGATACAACCTCAATTATATGTCTAATGCTTTTACCTCTCATGCGGTTAGTAAA